>NZ_JBSXNR010000073.1:0-71875 GCF_056857735.1 Flagellimonas sp. L-11 | reverse complement strand
ACTATACGGTTCAAGTGCAGACCTTAAATAACCCATCCTAAAACAGACCAATACCCATAGAAGGCTGACCGACAGAGAACCGGTTCAGTCAACACGGCGTTCATGCTGGGTCGTACCGACCACACGAACGCTAGTTATTGTTGCCAGTAAATCGCAGATTTCTTTATCAGGGAGTAGTTGACTGTCGTTATATGTTTGGATTTCTTCTTTCATATTCGAGTAATAACTTAATTGTTTTCAAACTGTTCCTTCCAATAAGAGTATACCAAATGTAACCCTGAATATACTTGGGAAGGTACATAAAAAAGAAAAACAGGTCGGTATATTATCCGGTCCTGCCGCAAATACTTTGGAATTTTTATACATCTGACCTCGAAGGGGAATTTGAGATTGTAATTGAAGGCTCTACAACTAGAATACAACCTGTAAAAGTGGTAACAAGGTTCAGGGTTCAATAATTGCCTTAACGCGATCTTTTATGTACTTCTTCTTACCCCTTTTTTATACTATCTTCTGGTCGATAGGGAACCCTGTTGGGCGCAAATCTGGGGCAGTCCACTTTGTTTGGATTTGGCGATTATGCATTTACAATTGATAGCAAGTGCCCATCAAAGCTTTCCAGTACAAATTTTGAAGGCAATGGGTCTTAAATACTAATCCAACATTTTATGCATTAATCTTGTGGGATTTAAATAAATAACCAAAACCTTATATTTACCATTTAAAATAGCTTTATCCAGATTGATAAAAAATAACAACAAGGGACATAATTTTAGCACTTCCAAGAGGTATACTCCTATTGAGTTAATGGTTCTTATACTTATCTTTTGTGCCTCTTTGTGGGTGCAAGGCCAAACAAATAAAATAACAGCACCAAAAGTTTACTCAACATTCGACTCTATTGTCGGGGAGCAAAACATGGCATTGTACAATGGCCCTATATTCAAGGAAAGGTCGAGAGGCGCCTCCGATACACATGCATATTTTTTGGAAAGCAATTTTTTGAAAGGGGACATCATCTTTGACGGACAACCCTACTTTGAGCAAAATCTCAAGTACAATGTTCATTTAGATGAGCTTTTGATCACCCCAAGATTTAACCCGACCGGTCTGTTGGTCTGACTTGTAAAAAACAAGGTAAAAGAGTTTACAATCAATGGGCACCGTTTTATACGCTTGCCTTCTACATTAATGGGCGGCCAACAATATGGATATTTGGAGGTTTTGGAAAGTGAAGAAGGGGGTTTGTTGTTAAAAAAGTATAGAAAGAAGAGCGTAGAATCAAGACGGGAAAATCAAGTGATCACTGAATATGAGGAAAGCACAGATTACATTTTGCTGCATAGGGGAGAACTCTTTGAAGCAAACACAAAAAACCAATGGAGCCATGTTTTTGTTGCGCAAAAGAAAGAGCTTAGGGATTTCTTTAAGCAAAATAGGATAGCATTTAAAACTGACAAGGATACTTTTTTTAAACTGTTGTTCAATAAATTGGTAAACCCAACAGAATTATGAGAAATTATTTGGTCTTGATTCTGTTTGTCTTGGTTTTCAAGCTATCATATTCCCAATTCAACGAAAAAGAGTTGTCTTTCACTTTTGAGAACGTTTCCCGTTTAGAAGCCCTGCAAAAAATTAATTCGGACACAGAATATCAAATTTATTATCTGCAGAATTGGTTTACGGACAGTCTCATTCAAAAAAAATATACCAATAAAAATATAGAAGATATTATTGCAGACCTATTGGAAGGCACAACGGTGAATTATTTTCTGTATCCACCCAATAAAATAATACTTACCAACAATAACACTATTTACAGTAACCTTCCCGAAGGATTTTTTGGAAAAGATTCAGCGAAAGTCCAGACCGTGTCAGCTTCCAGAAAAGTAACTCCAATATTTTATGCAAAAGGAGATGAAAGCGCTTCCAAAAATGTGGAAACCATTAGGGTGGGCCGAGAAATTGGTGCTCAATCAAAGGAAACGTACACGCTTAGCGGCTATATCACAAACTACGAGTCTGGAGACCCGATTCCAGATATGACCATTTCAACCAATGATAACCGATTGCTTGCCGTAACTAGTTTTGAGGGGTTTTATCGTATTGAATTGCCAGTAGGATCCAATATTTTAAAGTTTAGGGCGCTGGGCATAGAGAGAGCCGAAAAGGAAATCATCATTTTTAATGATGGCACTTTGGATTTGGAGTTTAATGAAAGTCTTGAGCAGTTGGATGAAGTGGTAGTGGAGGGGGATATTTACAAAAATATTGAAGAAACCGTAAGCGGAACAGAGGAAATTGATAGTGAAGAAAGCAAAACCATTCCTTTGGTCCTTGGTGAAAGGGATGTCTTAAAAGTTGCAACGGCATTGCCGGGAATATCATCGGCAGGTGAAGGGGCAACAGGATTTAATGTTAGGGGAGGAAAGGCAGACCAAAATTTGGTATTGTTTGATGGCGCCACCATGTACAACCCGCAGCACTTTTTTGGAATATTTTCAGCCATTAACCCTTTTTCAATTGGGCAATTGGAGGTGTATAAGGGAAACATTCCAGCAAAATTTGGAGGTCGTTTATCTTCAGTTTTCGATATTAAAACAAAAGATGGCGACAATTCCGAGTTTAAGGGTGAAGCCTCATTGGGTCCTGTAACAGGCAATTTGGTTTTGGAAACCCCGGTGGTAAAGGGAAAATCCTCGTTTATGTTTGGTGCCAGGGGTGCTTATGCCAACTGGATCTTACGCTCTATGAAAGAGGAATCTTTGAGTAAAAGTCGTGCAACATTTTATGATGGAGTGGCCAATTATACCCATCAGGTGAACGAGAACAACAAAATAAAGGCCACGGCATACTACAGCAAGGACAATTTTAGTATTTCCTCTGATTCCCTTTACATTTATGATAACAGCTTGGTGTCACTAAGATGGCAGCACAAGTTCAACGATAAGCACTTATCCGAGGTTCAGATTGCCAATAGCGGTTATACCTTTAATATAGAATATGAAAGAGGGGCCAACAATGATTTTGATTTAGGTTATAAAATCAACGAAACAGAAGCGAGGATAAACTTGGATTACTTGCACAGTGCCGACCTCAAGTTTAACTACGGTGTTGAAGGAAAGTTATATTCGGTAGCACCTGGGACTTTGGAACCTTTAAACGAAGAATCCTCGGTGGAATACAATTCCTTGGCCAAGGAGAGGGCTTTGGAATCAGCGGCATATATATCGGCAAATTATAGTATAACCAAAAAGTTTGCCGTTGATTTGGGGTTGAGGTATTCCACGTTTATGGCATTGGGAGAGCGAACCCAGTACGAGTACGAAGAGGGAGTTCCGAAAAACCAGGGTACTGTTCGGGACACGATCCAATATGGCAACAATGAAGTGATAGAAACCTACGGTGGCCCGGAGATAAGGGCAGGAGCACGATACCTTATTACCCCCAGCCTATCTTTAAAGGCAGGATACAACAGGTCCATTCAGTATGTTCACATACTCACCAATAACACTACAATTTCGCCAATTGACACTTGGAAACTCTCCGATTTAAACATTGAACCACAAACAGGACATCAATACTCCTTTGGAGTGTTTAAAAATCTGGATGCCAATGCTTACGAAATAAGTTTGGAGGGGTTTTACAAAACAAGCGACAAGGTGTTGGATTTTAAAACAGGAGCACAGCTATTGATGAACGAGAATGTGGAGACCGAAGTTTTGCAAGGGGAAGGGAAATCTTATGGAGTAGAATTCTTGTTAAGAAAAAACAAGGGTAAATTAAACGGTTGGCTGGGTTATACCTATTCACGCTCCTTTTTAAAATTGGACAGTGAATTCGAAGAGGAAAGAGTGAACAATGGAGAGTTTTTTTCCTCGAACTTTGATAAACCTCACGATTTGAGTATGGTGGCCAATTACAAGTTTACCAAAAGATTCAGTTTGTCGGCCAATTTTGTGTATCAAACCGGTAGGCCTGTTACCGTTCCCGTAGGCAATTTCACTTTTAATGATGCAGAATATGCCGTTTATAGTGATAGAAACAGCTACCGAATCCCTGATTTTTATAGGTTGGATCTTGGGTTTAATATAGAAGGAAACCATAAGCTCAATAAGGTTGGACATAGCTTTTGGACCATTTCCGTATACAATGTATTGGGCAGGAACAACCCTTACTCGGTTTTTTATGTCACAGAGAATGGAAATGTTGAGGCTTACAAGAGCTCTATTTTCTCGATACCGGTTCCTTCCATTACCTATAATTTTAAATTTTGAAACCGCTCAGTATGCCTACAAGAAATCGTTTTATCTTTTTGTTAGTCACAGGGGTCTTACTGGCCATTGGCGCCTGCACTGAGCCTTTTGAAGTAGAGACAACGGACTTTGAAGATATCCTGATAATCAATGCCAGTATTACCACGGAGACCAAACGGCACAAAATTTTTATTACCAGAAGCTACCAAGAAGGTGATGACGAAGTCCAGGTTTCCGGAGCAACGGTGGAGGTTCTGGTAAACAATGCCAGTTCAATTCAATTTGAGGAAGCATCGCCCGGAGTATACCAATCCACTGTTGGGTTTGCTGCAGAGCCTGAGGTGGATTATCAATTAAAGGTCACGGATGAAAAGGGTGAAACGTTTGCTTCGCCCCAAGTACAATTAACGGCCCCAACAGCAATAGATCAGATAACGGCCAAGAGGGTTTTGAACGAAGATGGAGAAGATGGGGTCGAAATATATGTGGATGGAACATCTACAGGCGACAATGAAGGATATTTTAGATATGAGTACGAAGAAACCTACAGATGGGAATCTTTTTATAAGCCTTTACAGGGCTTTAGGGTTGTTTCCGAGTCACCGCCGCTTCTCGAAATCGTTTACAAGGAAAAGGAAGAAAGGGTTTGCTACGTTACCGAAACATCAAATAGCATATTGATTGCAGAAACCAATAACCTATCGGAGGACAGAGTCGAAGATTTCCCTGTTCGTTTTATAGAACGAAGGGATAGAAGAATAGCCCATAGATATAGTATTTTAGTGAAGCAATATGCCCAAACCAGGGTCTCCCATGAGTTTTATCAAACCTTGAAGAGCTTTTCCAGTAGTGATAATCTGTTTTCTCAGCCCCAACCCGGTCTTGTAGTTGGTAACGTTAGGCATGTGAGCGATGATAGCGTTAAAGTGGTAGGTCTCTTTGAGGTGGTCTCCTTTACCACAAACCGGTTCTTTTTCAGTTTCCAGGAAATTTTTGGGAACGATATCCCATTTTTGGATGATTGTGGGTTCGATCGTTACAGCTCACTTTCCGACCCTGAACTTTTTCAACGGGTACAGAGTGGTCAATACAAATATATTGGGGAAGACCCGCCCTTTGTCTATCAAGTTGCTCCTGCTGGATGTGTGGACTGCACCTTGTATGGTTCCAACGAAGTGCCGGATTTTTGGGTAGAACAATAATTGGATATGACAATGCTAAAAAAGTATATGTTACAAATAATGACCTTTTTCCTCGTTGCGGTTGCTGCGGGCCAGTCCAATGTGCCCAATTCCGCATATTCCAATTTGATCAAAGATATTGGTACGGAGGGCGTCTATGTCCATTATAATACCAACCTTCTGTTCACGGGCGAGTATCTTCATTTTAAGTTGTATGCCCTCAGCAAAAAGAATCAATCCCTTTCAAATACAAGCAAGGTTGCCTATGTAGAACTTTTGGACAGGGAAGGGGAGCGCAAAATAATTCAAAAGGTAAAACTGGTCGATGGAATGGGACAGGGAGACATTTTTGTGCCAACCAATTTGGATTCTGGTCATTACACCTTTGTAGCCTACACAACCTATATCGTTAGTTTGTAGTCTATAAAAATAAAGACAAGAAAAGAGAATGAATCGTGAAGTGTTACCTTGGCAAAAAAAGCTCCATCTGCTGCCCTAACTTTAACGATCTAATAGATAAAATCTAAGTTTCATATTAAGAACAGCAGATTTATTGAGTTAAAGCCAGAGAGTATTTAGGGAAAAACCCATTATCACGATTTCAGCCACTCAATGTGGAGCATAAATAAATTCATTTATGCAAGTTTACGGAATAGATCTGTCAATGGAAAAATTCGATGTCAACTACATCGACAAAAACGGAAAGGAAAAACAACAACAAGTGAAAAACCAGCTGAACGGTATATCGAAGTTTCTGGACAAAGTGGCAGAGGGTGCCGTTCTGTGTGCGGAGAACACGGGAACCTATGGGGACCTATTGGTCTTTCTCAGTAAACAAAAGGGAATAAAGATAGCCTTGGTCCCGGGCTACACCATCAAACACAGCCTGGGGCTGATCAAGGGGAAGTCAGATTCCATGGATGCTGGGAGGATCAGGGAATATGGGGAACGCTTTTATGACAGGCTCACTTTTAAAACCTATGGTACAGAAACCATGGCAGAGCTAAAATCCCTGTACGCCCTGCGTTCCCGGCTGGTCAAAGCAAGAAAGGTTTTACGGACAGGAGTCCATAGCCGATCCAAAGGCCCTATGCAGAGCATCAGCGAGCAACGATATACCGACCGGGCCCTATCGAACCTTGATGCTGAAGTCTGTGCCGTTGAGTCGGAGATCGAAGCCATCATAAAGGCCGACACGGAACTTCATGAGAATTATGGATTGGTCACCGGTATAAAAGGAATAGGCCCCGTAATCGCAACGGATCTGATCATCAAGACCGGGAACTTTAAAAATATTGATACCGCTCGAAAAGCGGCATCTTACGCAGGGGTCTGCCCTTTCCCCAATGAGTCGGGGAAAATGGTGGGAAAGCGAAGGACAAGCCCCTTTGCGGACCGAAAACTCAAATCTTTATTGTACATGGGATCTAAATCCGCTGTCAAGCATAATAAGGAATACAGGCTGTATTACCAAAAGAAACAAATGGAAGGAAAACCCCACTATTTGATCATGAACAATGTATCCAACAAAATGCTAAGAACCATCTACAGTGTGGTAAAAAACAAGACTCCATACTGCCAGGACCATATATGTCTGGACCCAAGAGAAAAAAAAATAACCAGCTCCACTAAAAAAGTGGCTTAATAACTTGTAATTTATTAGAGTATATGAAAAACTGGCCAAGCGACACCTTTTTTGCAGATGATGTTGTTGTTTTGAACCCCTATACCAATGATCAAAAAGTGTTTTGGGAATCGAGGGGTAAAGACTCATTGGAGCATGGTCTAAGGAATTTGAACAAGGAAGCTACAAAAACCTTGAGCAAGGATTTGGGGTTGACCTTGGATAAATCACAATATGGGAAAAGAGAAAAAGTGAGATTAACGGTTGAAGCCAAACCAAATAATTACGGAATTTACTCAATATCAGTACGGAAGCTATCCAAGGAACTTACTTATGGTGATAGAATCTCGCCAGTAGATTACACTAAGAAATATAGATCAGTGGATTTGGATGTGGCAAGTAATGATTATTTGCCCGACCTAAGGGGAGAAATGGTTATAGGTCGCCTGTCCAGTAACAGCGGCTTGCAAACAATGAACAAGAAGTTGGTTTTTTCCTTGCCTGGAAACCAATATTCGTTTAAAATGGTCACTACCGATTCAGAAGGTAAGTTTAGGTTTTCGTTGGATTCGGAAAACTTGGATACAGAATCAATTTTTCAGGTATGGGGTGCTGATAAGGACCAATACTCGGTTGAGGTTGCCCCGGTTCCCGAATTAAATTTGAGTAAAAGACCATCAAAACATTTTGTTTTAAACAAGGGCATGAAAAAATTGATTGAGGAACGAAGTACCCATAATCAAATAGAAAATGCATATTTCAACAGTAAACCCGATACCGTAAAGTTGAACAATAATTTTATACCCATCTATGGCAATAATTTTATAGAGTACAATTTAGATGAGTATACACGCTTCCCCACTTTTAGGGAAACTTTGGTGGAGATAGTTGCTAATGCCTGGATTGCTTCAAATAATGAGGGAGAGGAGAATATTTTTGTCAGGGATTTTGAGGCCACCAACATGGATGTGGGGTACAATCCGTTGATAATTGTTGATGGGATTCTGCTCCAAGACCATAAGGATTTAATAGACTATGATATAAAAAAGGTAGAGACCATAAGATTGGCCAGAAACCAATATGTTGTTGGAGGCCAAATTTTTCAAGGAGTTTTTGATGTAAAAACATTTGATTCTGATTTTGCAGAAAATTATCAGAAAACATATTTTAATGAAATTTCATTGCTAAGGCCCAAACCTCAAAAAAAGTATTTCAAACAAAATTATGGGAACAAAACCTTTGGGACAATTCCAGATTTTAGACAGCAATTGTTGTGGGAACCTAATTTGGAACTAGGGGAGCCTACAACTACTTTGGAATTTTATACATCTGATCTCGAAGGGGAATTTGAGATTGTAATTGAAGGCTTTACAACTAGAATACAACCTGTAAAAGTGGTAACAAAGTTCAGGGTTCAATAATTGCCTTAACGTAATCTTTTATGTACTTCTTCTCAAGCCTTTTTTATACTATCTTCAGGTTTACACCATATTTGGTCGATAAAACCATTTCAATTTTGACAACCCAAGAATTTTTTTTATAATTTTTCAATGCAATCACATTTGTTCTAACTTAGGGCAAGAAGTAACCACAGCATCATGGATAACCTCAAACGCGTAATTGTAGACTATAAAAAATTGACCTCGGAGGTGCTCAAGCTTTTGGTGGAAAAATACCCCGATGGATATGGGGACGATGATGTAATCAACTTCAAGAACTTAAAAGGAGAATCCATAGAAGCCGTAGAAGTATCCACTCAGGATACCAAATACCTCGTAAAGATCAGTTCCAAATTGGAGCGGACCATGGCCGATTTTGACGAAGATGATGGCGAGGATTTTGATTCGGAGGATTTTGAAAAAATCCCTGAGGGCGATGAGGACTTTTCAGATTCCGAAGAGGAATAACTTCTTATTCTTTTAGATTTTTAAGCATTTCATCGGTGGTCTGGTCCAAATCAAATCTAGGTTCCCAACCCCATTGCTCTCTTGCGGCAGAATCATCAATGCTGCTTGGCCAAGAATTGGCAATTTCTTGCCTAAAATCGGGAGCATAACTTACTTTAAAACCAGGGATATGCTTTTCAATACTTTTTGCCATATCCTTTGGCGTAAAACTCATTCCTCCCAAATTATATGATGATCGCACTTTAATTTTTTCCGAAGGACTGTCCATTAAGCTTATGGTGGCCCTTATGGCATCGTCCATGTACATCATCGGAAGTTTGGTGTCACCGTTCAAAAAACACTCGTACGTGCCTTTGTCAAGGGCTTCGTGGTAAATTTCCACGGCATAGTCGGTAGTGCCACCGCCTGGCATGGTTTTCCAGCTTATCAATCCAGGATAGCGAACACTCCTAATATCGACCCCATATTTTTTGTGGTAGTACTCGCACCATCTCTCACCAGATTGCTTGCTGATACCATAAACTGTGCTAGGCTCCATTACAGTGCTCTGTGGCGTATCTTTTTTGGGTGTATTGGGGCCAAATACTGCGATGCTCGACGGCCAGAACACCTTGGATATTTTCTTTTCCTTGGCCAAGTTGAGCACATTAAAGAGCGAGTTCATGTTCAGGTTCCATGCACGCATCGGAAATTTCTCCGCAGTGGCGCTCAGCATGGCCGCCATTAAATAAACCTCATCAATTTCGTAATGCATCACCACATCCTCGATCGCGGCGTAGTTGGTAGCATCCAGAAGCTCAAAAGGGCCGGACTGCATCAATGCGTTGCTACCTTCCCTAATATCGCTGGCAATCACATTTTCAGCTCCGTATTTGTTTCGAAGTTCAAAGGTCAGTTCGGTTCCTATTTGGCCACATGCGCCGATTATTAAAATGGGTTTGTGCATTAAAATCAAAGTTAATTTAGTTTCACGGCAAAGATACCCTTTATTAAAATTTGTACATTCGCTTATGCGAAAATTGTTAGGCATACTTATCCTATTCTCAGTTTTGGGGGCATGTAAAAAAACTGAAAAGGCCATAGCCGAAGTTGAAAGCCAAGAATTGGAGTTCAATTATCGAAAAATGCCCGAGAAAGTGAGTATAAACCCAGATGCAACAGCAATTGTTGAACAATGGCAGCAATTCAAGGATTTGAATGCCAGCATGGACGTGCTCTATAAAGCCACGAACAACGAAGACCTGGCCTTGGCCATTGACGACCTTATCGAAAAGGAGAAAAAAATGGCCGATGGAAAATACCCAGAACTGTTCGATACCTTTCAAGTGAAGAGCAGGCAAAGGGTACTGCGTACTTTTTTGTACAAAACAAAGGCAAGTATTCTCGAAAATCAACCGACCACGGAGCCAACTGTAAAAGTATTGGAAGCATACAACTCCATGCGCAAACAGTTGAACGTAATCATGAACAGTCAGTTGGACAAAAAATTGATTTTGGATGAAGCATAAAATTTTAACAATGGGACTGTTGCTGGTTTCCATGACCATCCTCGCCCAGAATGCGGAAAAGAAAAAGGTGAACGAGGTATTGGATAGCTGGCATTTGGCTGCGGCCAATGCAGATTTTGATGCCTATTTCGGCAAAATGACCAAAGACGGTGTTTTTTTGGGAACCGATGCCATGGAAAATTGGCAGAACGAAGCATTTAGAAAATTCTCTAAACCTTATTTTGATCAGGGGAAAGCCTGGAGCTTTACCGCAGTACAGCGCAACATTTATTTAAACGAATCGGGGACCTTTGCTTGGTTCGATGAACTTTTGGACACCCAAATGAAGATATGTCGCGGCTCCGGAGTGCTGAAAAAAGTAAATGGACAATGGAAAATTGCCCATTATGTATTGTCGATCGCAGTGCCCAACGAAAATGTGGACGAACTCATCCAAATCAAAGAAAAAAGGGATAACGAACTGCTTCAGGAACTAAAAAAGAAGCAATAGTCTAGTTCTTAGTTCCCTCGGTAGCTTCTTTTCTTCTGGATTCCAAAGCCTGCTTGCTCAAACTTGCCAAGTTAAAGTTAGGTGCAATTTTAAGGGCCTCGTCGATGGAAGCGATGGCGGCATCAATGTTTTCCCTGTCTTTGTTAAAGTCAGCCAAACCTTTCAAATGATAGAATGCAGCTTTTAGGGGAACCTCATAGGGTTGTTGCCGCTCATAAAAGGCATATTTCATTTCATCGGTGGCGTTCGCAATGCCATATTCAATGTTGGTGGTCGCTCCACTTATATCCCCTGTTTGAATTTTAAGGTCGGCCATTTCATACGCTAAGTAAGGAGAAGGATTTCGTGAATTCAGCTCCTCAAAATGTTCCAATGCCCTTTTGGGCTGATTCAAAGACTTTAAGGAAAAGGCCTTGATTTGTACGGCAAGGTCGGAATCATCTGCATTTTTCTCCACACCTATGGTGTTTAGGGCCTGCATATGCTGACCGTTGTTCATATAAACAAAAGCCAAAGTGTCTCTTCGCTCTTTGGACGGGGACAATACGTTTAGGTGCGTCAGAGCACCGATAACACCGTTTACGTCACCCTGCAAACGCATTTCTTTGTAATAAGCCTTGTAATGTTCTACAAGCGCATTGTTGGTTTGGGAAATACCGCTAAACCCCACCAATAGGAGCAATAAGAGTACAGTCTTTTTCATTGATCTTTAATTTAATGCGCCAAATCTAACAAAATATTCCTAACCAGCCTGTTAAGAATTCGATAAGTAATTGCAGGGGTTTTAGAGCCTTTTAGGAAATGATGGAGGCGGTAAAAAGATGGCCCTTATCCAAAAAATTCTTGCTCAAAACCATTTTTCCCTCTTTTTTGATCGATGCTGTTTTGTATGATGGAGCGGGCATGCCTCTTTTTTGGGCTTCTTCAAAATAATACACTTGTTTTTTGGGATGATGCGGATATACGCCATTGAATACTTCGCCCCAATATCCTTGTTCCAAAATGGTAGATATCAAGTGTATGCAATCGTTGAGATGAATTAGGTTGATGGGATGATTGCCATTGGTGAGATTTTCTCTGCCCGAAAGCATTGTCACAGGGTGTCGGTCAGGTCCGATCAGGCCGCCAAACCTTATGATGGTCGTGTTGAACCCCTCTTCATTTGCCAATAGGTTTTCGCTCTCCAAAAGTTGTTTGCCCGATTCGGTGGCAGGTTGGGTTGGGGATGCTTCGGTAATTTCCCCTTCCGCATTGCCGTAAACCGCGGTACTGCTCACAAATAGGATATGGGAAACCTCACTTTTTTTTATTTCTGCCATCAGGAATTTCATCTTTTCCACAAAACTTTCGGTTTGCTTGCCCCGTAGTTTGGGTGGCACATTGATGATCAAGGTCTTGATGTTGGAAAGAAACCCTTTAATGTCTCCCTCGATGCCCGTTTCGGATAAACGTACTGTAAAAGGAGTTATTCCCTCATCTTGTAAAATGTTTAATTTACTGGAAGATGTAGTGGTTCCGTGAACGGTGTACCCTTTTTCAATAAATTCTTTGGCCAAGGGCAAACCAAGCCATCCACAACCCATTATTCCTATATTTTTAGTCAAATCGTAAGGTTTTTATGGTCAATATAGCATCATTTAGCACAAAAGGCATGGGAATACTGTTTTTTGGCCGCTCCGGGATGCTAAAATCAGGATGTGTTAAAAGGTTATTGGAAGCTTCATACAAAGTAAGTTCCAAAACGGAATCTTTGGGGAATTCCAACTGTAGTTCCGTGAAATCATTGTTGGTGATATAGTGGGTGACCAATCTACTCTTTCTATGTTCCAAAAAATAGGAGGATAATGCAATCCGGTTGACTTTGGCCGACCTAATATCAATTGGATTTGTAAATACCTCAAGGCGATTTATGTCTCTTTTTGGAGTAACACAGAGCTCAATGATCCTGTTTTTCCCAATAACGGTGTCCATTACAGTATCAATGTAGGGAGTTTGAATATTTTTCTTTGGTGCGTCGGCCACATAGTTCAAATTTGTACGGTACTTACTGGAAATAGTCTCTGTGTTGGGTTTTCTTTTACCATCCCCCAAAAACTGGCCGTTCCAATCAATCAATACATTGTCATAAGTCGCCCATTGGGTAGAATCGGTATCTGCATTATAAACGTACAAAAGGCTACTAGGTTTTGGTCTTTCCTCGTTAAAATCGGATTGGATATGGCTGGAAATGCCAAAAGCGAAGAAGAGGAACAAAAATAAATACGCCAACCTTCCTTTACTTTTTAATTGACCGAAAAACGGAAGCCCTAGAAAAAATAATAGAGTTGTTAGGAGTGTTGCGGCAACCATCATTTTTAAACCAAGGCCGACAGGGAACATTTTGATGAATGGCGAATAAATGAGCACCGCGGGCAATGCCAAAAACACCATTAGGAACGGATTGGGTTTTTCTTGATTGATGGTCACGAGAAGTCCTGCCAACAACCCGAACAAGGGAACAATAAAAAAGCTGGCACCTTTTAAATAATGTGCTACCAATCCACAGATGAGCAACCAAATACATAGAGGTGCCACCAATAAATTGGGCGTACTGGTTTTTCGGAACTTATGATAGGTGTAAAAGCACACAAACAGGGAAAACATGACATAAACGGCAATGTAGGTATGGCCGTTGTAGGTAAAGCCATGCAGCATATCCTTAAAACTTGGATACCACCAAGTAATTACGGACCAACAAAAATAGCCTACCAGTCCGTTGACTATTAAGGTGATCAGTACGGGTACAAACCCCTTAAAAATATCCTTGGTATTGAGTTTCTTTTTTTTGACCCCGGAAATCAGCAATAGGAGAAATGCCAGGACTGCAACACCGAACATGGGCCAAATCCATTCAAAAGGGTAGGAGACCATGTTGTAGAAGGGGAGGTTATAGTAAACTTCGTCGTCCAAACTTTTTAGGTTGTTCAGGTCGGCATCGCTAAAGTAGGTGAGCAAGGGCATTAAATAACTGCCTTGGTGCGCCAAGGTATTCCTGTCCAGTCTTTCGTAATTGTCCAAAGCGGTATGATAATCAAAATGGTCATCAATAAACGCAAAGTTGAAACCTTCGATATCACCATCTTCCCTAAAAACGGTGAGGTCCGTATCGTTAGGGAGCATCTTGTAAATGCTATAGGCCAGTGAATTTGCTACGGGATACTTGGGATTTGCTTTTTTAAACGCTTTTATTAAAGTGCTGTTGCCCCTGTTGGTTTCAATAAGCATGTAGCTTGGACCGCCACTGCCCCGGGCTTCAAAATTTAGGGCGAGTCCTACATCTTTGGCCCAAGGATGCTTGTTTACAAAAAGGTCGGCGCCGTTTAGTCCTAGTTCTTCAGCATCGGTAATCAATATGATGATATCGTTCTTGGGAGCCTTGTTTTCGTTCAAAAATGCCCTGATACCTTCCAAAATCGTGGCAACACCACTACCAGCATCACTAGCTCCGTGGGAAGAATGCGGACTGCTATCGTAATGCGACAATAAAAGCAATGCTTTTCCATTTCCGCTTCCCTGAATTCTGGCCAAAATATTGGTGGCCCTGCTCAAGTTGCCCCAATCACCTGCGGTATGGCCTTCTTGCGTAATAGTCTCCAAACCCATTTTTTTCAATTCGGAAATAATGTAGCTCTTGGCTCTTTCATGTCCGTGAAAACCAACGGCATGGGGTTCTTTGGATAGCTGCTCTACATGGGTCAAGGCCCTATCCGTGGAAAAGGATCGTAAAGAAATCCCCTTATCAGGCTTATAGGAAGGCATTAAAGATTTAAAACTCCAATACACGGCAAAAATTAGTAGCATTAGAGCAAGGGTTCTGGAAAATTTCATGGCTTAGTGTTGTTACATCTTAAATGTATGAAATTATGAAAGGTTCTTACATTTTGATATGTAAAATTAGGTTATTCGCTAAAAAAGTCTATATTTATTATTTAAATTTAAAATCTAACCATATGGCAATCAAGAGTTTTCAAGGCGTACGAAGCAAGGAGGAGAACAAGAAAAAGTACAATGCCCCTATTTTGGTGGAGGATTACATGACCAAAAAATTGATCACCTTTTCTCCGGACCAGTCCATTTTGGAAGTGATGGAGACTTTTGCCAAACACCATATTTCCGGTGGTCCGGTTGTGGACAACAATGGTTTTTTGGTAGGTATTATTTCCGAGGCGGATTGTATGAAGCAAATTTCGGAGAGCAGATACTTTAATCAACCTATTTTGGATAAGAGCGTTGAGCGTTTTATGACCAAAAATGTGGAGACCATTCCGTACGATATGTCCATTTTTGACGCTGCAGGTGTTTTTGATAGGCACAACAGGCGTAGATTGCCCGTAATGAAGAACGATATTCTTGTGGGGCAGATCAGCCGAAAGGATATTGTGATTGCGGCCTTAAAACTAACTTCCCATAGTTGGAAATAATGGAGGCTACTCTCTTTTCACGATCATGTAATAATCATTATCAAGTGGCAAGTACCCTAAATCATATACAAAATAGTAGGTACTTCCCTTTTTGGTAGTGTAAAGGTTGGTTATATATTCAAAATCAAAACCTTTGTCCAGCAATCGCATTTTAGTGGTCTTGGTCTTACCGTCACGTAGTGGAAAGCTATCCAATATCCTGTAGTTTTTGCGAAGTTTGTTGTTAATGTTGCGCACCAAGTTCTTGCTATCTCGGTTCAATCGGTTGTTGTAGTCGTTTCTACAATGGTCGGAACAGTATTTTTGGTCGATACGGCCTACAAGTTTTTCACCACATACCAAGCATTTTCTTTCGGTCATAGGATTAAGATTAGGTCACCACAAGATTATATTTTTTTAATAAACCAATCAATCCTTCCTTGCTAAAACGGGTTTTCTTCACTTGGTTGGTGGAAGGATCTATGTTGAAATGTAGAGCCGAGGTAAAATCAGCTTGCTCAAGATCAGTATTCTCAAATATGGCATTTTCAAAATCACAATTAGGGAATTTGGCCTGTTTTAAGCTGGCCTCGGAAAAGTCAGTTTGATGGAGTTTGCAATCATTGAATTGGATGCCGGGCAGATGCATCCCGATAAATGACGCTACGGATAAATTACAGCCCACAAAATTAAGTGATAACAAAAGTTGGTTACAGGTCTCAAATTGAAGACCTACCATTTTGCATTCCTCAAAGCTAACATCGTTAAAAATGGTGTGGGAAATATTGGTGTTGGTAAAATCACAGCCTTCAAAAGCGCATTCCACAAAGTTCTGATTGTCCAAAAAACCCTTGGAGAACAGGCAGTCCACAAAACGGCAATTTTCGTAATCGCCCTTGGGCAACTTGGTTTGCGAATAATCCTGTTTTGTGAACTCCTGATCTAACCAAAAGGACGCTGCCATTACTCTCCTGTTAAAATAATGGCAGGTATGTCCAAAGCCTTGAACATTTCGTTATATGCTGCCATGCCGCTGCCCACAATGGCATTTTTCTCATCTTCATAGGTTTTCCATTGTGCCAACAGATCTCTAAAAACTGCTTTGGCACCTTCGGTCACCTTTGGTTCGGCCACATCAATAAACCCTTTGAGGTTCATAAAATCAGCATTCAGCTTACTGCTGAAATTTACCACATCTTGGAAGGTTTTTTGTTTGGGTTGAATCAAATTTTCTTCCCAAGTATTGATTCGCTCCAACAATTTGTCGCCATTTTCCAAAAGCGCTGCGGCACTTTCATTGTCTTTGAGCAACTTTTTATAGTGCTTAAGTTGAGATTTGGCCATACGCATTTGGTTAACGGCCTTGTGCATATTGGTCACAGTCTCGTCAATTCTGTTGAGAATGGTCTGCTGTTCGGCATAATCGGCCGGAGTGCCCTCTACTTTGGGGTCCGCAAGTACTTTGGCCTCGGTTTCAACAGTTTTCCCTTCCATTGTTAGGCGGAGGGTGTACGTTCCGGGAGCCACACGCGCCCCTTTGTAGTTTCCGAACATAAAAACCTCATCAATGGCAGGTACGGGATTTTTGGTAAAGTCCCATGTAAAGCGATTGTATCCTTTAACCGATGGCAACACATCTGGTTTAAGGGGTCCGCCCGGCCAGCTTTTAAAATCTTCTTCGGGTTGATTGGTGACTGTTTTGATGACCTTTCCACCTGATAGTACTTCGAGCTTTAGCTCGACAGAATCCAGTTTTTTGGGCAGATAATAATCGAAAGTAACACCGGATTTTGGATTTTGGCCCAAACCGGGAACAGGCTTGTCCGAACTACCGTTAAAAATTCGGTAAGATGGTTTTGGCTTTACAATTTGGAGTTCGGATGCAGGATTCAAACTATGTTGAATGGCGCCCAGATCATCCAATATCCAAAAAGCTCTTCCTGCCGTGGCGGCGACTAGGTCGTTATCTTGAATGATCAAATCATTGATTGGAACCACGGGCAAATTTAGTTGTAGCGGCTGCCAATGTTGGCCATCATCCAAAGAAACATATAACCCGGTTTCGGTACCTGCATAAAGCAATCCTTTTTGCTTTTTATCCTCGCGCACTACGCGTGCAAAAGTGTGTTCACCATCAATCCCATTAGTGATTTTGGTCCAAGTTTGGCCATAATCCGTGGTTTTGAAGATATAAGAGTTCAAGTCCATGAATTTATATCGCATCAAAGTAATGTAAGCAGTGGCTGGGTCATGTGGAGATACTTCAATGCTATTGATGATACCTTCTTTGATGTTGGGCGGGGTAATGTTGTCCCAAGTTTCCCCGCCGTTTTTGGTAATGTGTACCAAACCATCATCCGAACCGGCATATAATACACCTTCTTCGTGTGGGGATTCTACCAAGTACATAATGGTGTTATAGTTTTCTCCCCCGGCCGCTTCGTTCGTGTAAGGACCTCCTCCCGGGCCCTGTTTTTCTATTTCATTTCTTGTTAAATCGGGGCTTACCACATCCCAGCTATACCCGCCGTCCTGAGTTTTGAATACTACGTTTCCGGCATGGTAAATGGTATTGCGATCGTGGGGCGAGCTAATAATGGGAGCGTTCCAATTGTATCGGAATTTGAAATCCTTTGGAATGTTTCCCAATCCCAATTCAGGATATTCTTTGATGGGTTTTGCTTCGCGGGAGGCCTTTACCCATTTTTCAATAATACCTTGATAGCATCCGCCATAGATAAATTCGGGATTGTCTGGATCAAAGGCCAAATAAGCACTTTCGCATCCAGAAACGGCATGCCAATCTTTCCAATCGATACCATCGTCATGGGTGCGGCTTGCAATGGCCACAGAAGTATTGTCCTGCTGCCCACCGTACACATTATAGGGTACCAAGTTATCTGTGATTACGCGATAAAATTGTGCTGTTGGCTGATATTGTTGTGAACTCCAGCTCTTACCGCCGTTGTTGGAAACGTTGGCACCACCATCGTTGGAGTTGACCATTATTTGGTTGTTGTTGGGATGAATCCAAAGGTCGTGGTTGTCTCCATGCGGTGTGGAAACGGGGGTGAATGTTTTACCGCCATCAATGGATTTGGTAACAGGAGCATTGAGCACATAAACGATGTTTTCGTCTTGCGTATCCGCAAAAATCTCCATGTAGTACCAAGAACGCGCAATATTGATTCGGTCCTTGTTGGTTTGTTTCCAGGTCTTTCCAGCATCAACGCTTTTATAAACACCGCCTTTTTCGCCTTCGGCCTCAATTACGGCATATACCACATCAGAATTTGCCCTTGATACGGACAATCCTGATTTTCCAAACTCTTTTGGAAGTCCTTTTTCCATTTTGTCCCAAGTGGTTCCGCCATCTGTGGACTTATAGAGGCCCGAAGAGGCCCCTCCGGAAGTAATGGTCCAAGGGGTTCTTTCGTGTTGCCACATGGCAGCATACAGGATCAAAGGATTGTTCATGTCCATGCTTAGTGATGAAGCTCCGGTAATGTTGTCCACGTAAAGTACTTTTTCCCAAGTTTCTCCTCCGTTCTTGGAGCGGTAAATGCCACGGTCTTCGGATGGTCCATATTGTGCACCTTGGGCAGCAATAAAAAGAATGTCGGGATCAGTGGGGTGGATAATTACATCGGAAATGTGACGAGTATGGTCCAGTCCCATGTGTTTCCACGTTTTTCCGGCATCGGTAGATTTGTAGACACCATCGCCCATGGAGGTCATAACCCCACGAGCTGCGTGTTCTCCCATTCCTGCAATAACCAAATTGGGATTGCTTTCGGAAACGGCAATATCGCCTACGGTTCCTGTTTTTAGGAATCCATCGGAAATATTGTCCCAATTGAGACCGTCATCGGTGGTTTTCCAGATGCCACCTCCGGTAGTCCCCATATAGTAGGTGTGGGGCTGGCCCACAACACCGGTAGAGGTAACGCTACGGCCACCACGGAACGGCCCGATATTACGCCATTTTAATCCCGGAAAAAGGGAATCGTTAACTACAATGGACGGTTGGTCCGATTTTTTGTTTCGTCGTTGGGCATCCATAGAATGCCATGCCAAAACTATGGCACATAAAAGTAGAGGTCTTAGTTTCACGAGTGTTGGAATTAGTTAGTCTGTTAAAGATACTAATTCAACTTCTAGTGGTAAAACTAAATTACTTTACTCTTTTGTAGGCAAACAAGACTTCTTCTTGGTTTCCATTCTCTTCAATAAGGACCCAAACATTCATTTGGTCGTCACTTATCTTTTCCATGGTGAGTCCTTCAAAATATACCTTGTTCGGCTCAAGCTTCACCAGTTTAAAATCGATGGTTTCATCCTTTTTCTCCCAACCTTTCATATTGCCATCAAAATGTTTGAGCTGGAGTATGAGGGAATTGTCCAATTGCTGAATGTGTCCCGATTCATAGAAGGAGACTTTGCCCTCATTCACCAGTCGGAACACAAACATCATGGAATTGGCCATGGGGGCGCTCCAAATTTCCTCGGCAATGCCCCCGAAGGCCTCACCTTGCCAGTGGCCCTCTATCCAAGAAACATCTTCCAGATTGGCCTTGGGCGATGATCCACCTTTGGGCAGATGCATGGTTTGTTGCGCCGAAACAATTCCGGCGCTGAACATAAAAATAAGTGCGATTGATTTCATATTTAGGATTTTTGATTGATGAATATTTTTGTTATTGATTGGACAAGGCGAATTTAACGTTTACGGTGGTTTCCACCTTTATTTTCTCAAAATCGATGTCCAGGGGTTGTGCATTGCCCATATCTGCGGAAACGGCTTTCATTTCCATCATCGGGGCTTGGTTGTACCTTGGGTAATATTGGGAATTATCCGCAATATGGATGGCCATGCCTACTTTTTGGCCTAGTGGCTTGGTCAAAGCATTCGCTTTTTTCATGGCTTTTTTAACGGCCTTTGTTTTAAGTTCCAGTTCCAGATCGTCCATTTTAGAGTACTCGGTTTTTTCGATATTGGTGTTGGCAATGTCCAATTGTTCCAAAGCCATCATCACATCGCCCAGTTCTTTACCTGAATAAACTACTAGGGAGTATTGTTTGCTTTTGAGCACTTCTTTTTGACGCAGGAAGTATTTTTTAAAATTGCTGCCCATATCCTTGATGACCAACTGCTTCTCTAAATCAATGCCCATTGCTTTAAAGCGTTGTGCCATTTGATTTTCTTGTTCCTCAACGGAAACACGCCCTTTGGTGTCCTTTTCTTGTATGATGATGTTCAGATAGATCTTATCTGGTGTGACCAAGGTGTCCACTTGCGCTTGGGTCTCCAAGTAGGGAGTGTCCAAAAAGTTTTTGGATTGGGCAAAAATGGTAGTAGCGAATAAAACTGTGGCTAAAAAAATGATTGTCTTTTTCATGATGTAATTTTATTAAAGTTAAATACTTCTCCCTTATGTTCAAAACCTGTGCCGTACTGTTGATGATAAGGTGACTTATCAAAATGTATGGGTTAACTCGATTAACTTGAGTACATTGTGGACATGAAATTTATTTTGGCACCCGATAAATATAAGGGCTCGTTAACTGGACGTGGATTTTGTGAAACCGTTGCCCGTGGCATCAAAAAAGTTTTCCCGAATGCGGAAATCATAAATAGACCTTTGGCCGATGGCGGCGATGGTACCATTGATGTTGTGGAGGACTATCTGAATGCTTCAAAAGTATCCGTAACGGTAAAAGACCCACTTTTACGGGAAATCACGGCCCAATATTTGCTTTCGGAGGACAAACAAACAGCTTTCATCGAAATGTCCGAAGCCTCGGGATATACATTGCTCAAAAAACCGGAAATGAACTGCATGGACACCACAACCTTGGGCACTGGCGAAATGATTGTCGACGCCCTTGAAAAGGGGGCCAAAAAAATTGTTTTGGGTATTGGTGGTAGTGCTACCAACGATGGGGGCATGGGCATGGCCAAGGCCTTGGGCTATTCTTTTTTGGATGCTGATGGCAATGAATTGGAACCCATTGGGAAACATCTGGGGAATGTGGCAAAGATTGATAGGGAACATGTGAACCCAAAGTTGTCCAAGGCTAAAATACAAGTGGCCTGTGATGTGAACAATCCCTTTTATGGGGATAATGGGGCTGCCAAAATTTATGGGGCGCAAAAAGGTGCTTCCGATCAGGATATTGAGTTTCTGGACCGAGGATTGCAAAGCTTTGCCAAGGTGCTGCAATCTACTTTTGGTATTGATGTACAAGAAATTGCTGGTGCTGGAGCAGCTGGTGGCGTAGGAGGGGGCTCCGTGGTTTTTTTGAATGCCGAACTGGCCTCTGGAGTTAATTTGGTGATGGAACTTGCCAATTTTGATGAAGTACTGCAAGGTGCCGATTGGGTAATTACGGGAGAGGGACAGTTGGATGGGCAGACTTTTTCGGGAAAAACCATAAATGGGGTAGTGCAATCCGCCAAAAAAAGAAATGTACCTATTGCGGCCTTCTGTGGTTCCATTGATGTTTCCATTGACGAAATGCAACAAATGGGACTGGATTATGCCGTTTCCATTCTCAATCAAGTTGGTAACTTGGATGATGCGAAGGCGAAGACTGCCGAAAATCTAGAGCTGGCCAGTTACAATTTTGCCCACTTGGTGAAGCTGTGCAAACACTAGCTCAAATACCTTTTCTTCATTTTATGCTCCAATGAAATTTTAACGGTCTTCCATTCGCTGTTCAAGATGGAAAATACCACGGTGTCCCTAAGGTTTCCAAAGTCATCAACACGATGGTTTCTTAAAATACCATCTTGTTTGGCTCCCAAACGCAGTATCGCATTTCTCGACGGAAAGTTATGGTAGTGGGTGCGGAGCTCCACGGCAATGCAGTTCAAATTTTCGAAGGCATATTTTAGCAAAAGGTACTTGCACTCGGTGTTGATTCCCGTGCGTTGCGCTTTTTTGGCATACCAGGTCGCCCCGATTTCCACCCTTTTGTTTTTGGAATCCACATTTAAGTAGCGCGTGCTACCTACAATGGTATTTGTTTTTTTATTGATGATGGCAAAGGGCAAAGCGTTTCCCTTTTCTTGTTCGGAAAGTGCCATATCCAAATAGGAATCTATGGTTTTGGGAGAAGGGACGGAGGTGTACCAAAGTTCCCAAAGATTTCCGTCCGATGCGGCAAAGGCCAAATCCACTTTCTGCGATTTCTGCAGGGGGACAAGCTTTACCAATTCGCCTTCCAATTGTATGGGACGTAACCAAGAATCCATAGGTTGAAATTAAACTCCAAATATAAGTTTTAATCCATCGATTTAAACAAAGAAAAAGCCAGGGAAAACCCTGGCTTTATCATCAATCAAAAAACGAAATTATATCAACTATTCCGATTCAAATTCGTCTATAATAAAGAAGTTTTTGTTCTTCTTGTTCACGATATAATTACTTTCCAATACATCGTAATGCATGGTTTTGTCATCTACATTAATATCAAACCCTTTGTCGGTCTGCACTACTTCAAAATCATTGTTCTCGGTACCTTTATATTTCAGCACCATATAATCGTCGTAGTTTTTGTCGGAATCACTGTCAATGGCTACCAATTTGGTAACAAAAGGGGAGGATGGTTTTCTATCTTGATTGACCATACCTTTATCTTCATTGTCCAGTGCCATTCCGTACTTTCTGCGTTCCATCACCTTTACGCTGTATTGCTTTTCTTTTCCATCTTCGGATAGGGTGAAGGTTTTAAGTTGTGTGGTGGCTTTCATGATTCCGGGATTTTGGTTTTGACCATATCCCGCAAATGCGATCAGGGTTGTAAATGATAGTATAGTGAGTAACTTTTTCATAGTGTTGTTTTTTGTGATTAATAGATCAGTTTTCTGGATAAATTGTTTATCTCTTACTTTAAGTAAGATGTGAACATCCAGTGTCTTTTCTCCAGCTCGGTCATAAACTCGGTCAACATGTTTTCTGTAACAACATCGCCAGTTTCAAGGGCTGCATTTACACCGTCCAGCATACTGTCGTGCAAGATTTCGTAGTCGTGCATGACTTCCCTCACCATTTCCAAGGCAGATAGGTTTTTATCCTGTTCTTTGATTTTGGAGAGTTCCATGGTTTTCTTTAGGGTGAAGTTGCTTTTTACACCGAACACCCGGATTCTTTCCGCTACGATGTCAATGTTTTCCTTAACCGTGTTGTATTCGTTTTCAAACTCTTCGTGGAGTTCAAAAAAATCCGGCCCTTCAATGTTCCAGTGAAAATTTCTGAGCTTATTGTAGAATACCTGATAGTTGGCCAATAATGTATTTAGGCTAACAACAATTTCTGCGGTTTCTAAATAAGTGAATCCCAATTTTTTAAAAGTTTTATTTTTTGCTTTAATAGCTTCCATATAATATGTTTTTGATTTGTTTGGTATAAAAGTACAAGTCAGTAGCCAGGGAGATTGATCGAAACGATGGAATTCTTGATGCAATTGGTTTTTGAATGACTTTTAAAGGGTAAATAAGCCTAATTCATACCTCTATTGCCATGATTATTGGTAGAAATTATAATCATGACTTCTTTAAACATGATACATGTATAGGTATGTAAATCAATTGTTTAACTTAATTTAACGTTTATTGGGAGTTGTTTTGGTTTCAGGAGGTCTCATTTTCTCTTTCAATAAAACCTTTGTAAAGTGATTCATATATATCCGAAGGTATGTCGGTAATGTATTCCTTTTCTCCGTTAATTACTTTTTGTGGCTCCTCATTTACGGGGTCGTGTTCTTGGATGTAGATGGTATCCAATTCATAACATTTTACCCAGACTAAATCTTTTAATTACAGCGTATTTATCGATACTTCGAATTGACATTGGGTTAGGGTATTTGGTTATTTTTTTGACACTAAAACCGTAACTAAATCACATATAGGTGCCCACATATAATTGAGTGTAGTTATTTACATACGTTTACAAACGAAAACAAATGATTACAAACCGAATAACATTATTAAGTGCTTCTAGGTTTGCCTCGTCGGACAATGAGTGTTCGATGGATAATTTTAAAAACTTAAACATTATTATTATGAATTCACTTAGAAACAAAGTACAGTTGATCGGCAATTTAGGGAACGACCCAGAAATCATCACTTTGGAAAATGGAACCAAATTGGCCAAGTTTTCCATAGCCACCAATGAATCCTACAAAAATGCGAAGGGCGAAAGAGTAACCGATACGCAATGGCACAATATAGTGGCTTGGGGCAAATTGGCGGAGATAACCGAGGACTTCCTATCCAAAGGCAAAGAAGTTATGATAGAGGGCAAACTCACAAGTCGTTCTTACGAAACCAACGAAGGTGAAAAAAGATATACCACCGAAATTAAATGCAACGAATTGTTGATGCTTGGCAAGTAAGTCCAAACAACTGGTTTCGACTAAAAAGGGGCAACGGCCCCTTTTTTTATTTTCTCGTTAGGGTAATTACATTTTGGGTTGTTACATAACCAAACGCCAGAACTTTAGTAAATGAGTAAAGTAACTTTTAAAACGTATTTTAATGAGGATAACAACGCTACTTACGGTACTGTTTGCATTGGGTCTGGCGACCGTGGTTATGGCACAGGACTACACAGTTTCCTTTTATGAAAAACAGGCTCGGAAAGATGCTCAAAACGAGCAATCGGCAGTGTTTTACAATGTAGAAGACGAAAAGGACTTTTGGTACGACCAAGTACGCTATGAAAAGGGTTTAAAGACCCAGAATAGTAAGGCCTATCATATTTACATGAAAGCAAAAAGGTCGGCCTATTCCAAACATGCCGAATTTTGTGAAAATCAATGTACACATAGTGATTACTATTACCAACAAGCAAGTTTCTACCTTACCTATAAAGACAATCAAAGCTTATCAAAAGAAGCCGCTGGTGAAATAGTCCAAATAGCTTCTCCCCGAATTTTTTAAATGTGCTTTTTTAGTTGGTTAATCAAAAGGGGGTGTTTAAAAAGCTTATTAGCTGTCGGTTCGAGCGCAGTCGAGAACTTAAATTAGGTTGATAACCAAGAGGTTTCGACTTTGGTTTATCCTAAGTGTAGCCGAAGGGCTCAACCTGATATAATCAAAATTTGTTGCTTTATAGATACCCTCTTTTGTTGTAGCCTATGTTTTTTTTAATTCTGACCACCATTGCGTTCTGGTGAACGGGGTGTTGGCCACTCCAGTTGTTCTCCGGTTCTGCTGCTTATGGGCAACGCCGCTTTTTCTCTAGATGTTTTTACGGGATGCTCGCTGGCCATGTAGGCAAGAATCGCTGTGAGGATGGCATTGTTTCTAACATCATCAAAAATAATTTTATCATAAGTATCCCTGTTGGTGTGCCATGTGTAGTTCCAGTAGGACCAGCTTAATGAACTCAAACTAAAGGCGGGTGCCCCTGCTGCTTGGAAAGAAGCATAGTCAGAACCGCCGCGGGCAGGTGTTCCAGGGAAAGTCGTTTCGATCTCATCCGTGATTTCTCCCGGCACTTCATGCAGCCACTTTCCTAAATAATCATAAGCGTGTAAAAACCCACCACCAGAGATTCGGACCACTCTACCTGTTCCATTGTCTTGGTTAAAAACGGCTTGGACACCATCAACAATCCCAGGGTTGTCCTCAACAAAGGCTCTTGACCCGTTCAGACCTTGCTCTTCGCTGCCCCAATGTCCCACAAGAATAGTTCGTTTTGGGTTTGGATAGGCTTTTTTCAAAATACGCATGGCTTCCATCATCACCAATGTCCCCGTTCCATTATCGGTAGCACCGGTTCCCCCGTCCCAAGAATCAAAATGGGCGGATAAAATCACATATTCATCAGGTTTTTCGGAGCCTTTGATTTCCGCTATGGTATTGAATGTGGGTACCTTGCCCAATTCCTTGGACTCTGCCACAATATGAAGTTGTGGCTGTTGCCCCGATTCTACCAATCGATACAACATGCCGTAATCCTCCAATTCCAAATCTATGGTTGGGATTTCCTTGGTGTAAGCCCCAAATATTTTGTTTACCCCAAACCCTCTGGACCAATAGGAAGAAACAATGCCTGCGGCACCCGCTTCCTCCAATGCAACTGGAAGGGTGCGTCTGTTCAGTCCGGTATTTCCCATATTTTGGTTCCAAGCTTCGGTTTGCCCATCACGCTCCTTCTTCATCTTTTCAAAAGACTTCTCCGTAGCAAATTCTTCCCAGTTATAATCGGGTCTTCCCGTGGGTTGTGGCATGGAAATCATTACCAGCTTCCCTTTTACGTTCGGCAACCAATTCACAAATTCCAAAGAGTCGGATACGGTCGGTAAAACCACCAATTCTGCGGTTACCCCTTTTTTGGGAGTACTGGGACTCCAAGCCAATTGGGTGCCCCTTAGACTTTGTACTCTGGGATGTACCATATCAATATGGCATATTCCACGTTCCCAACCTTTCCACTCTCCCCATTGTTCGTTACGTGCGGGAATTCCCCAACTTTCGTATTTGGCAACGGCCCAATCGTGAGCGTTCTTCATTTGGGGTGTCCCTACCAATCGTGGTCCAATGCCATCCATAAGTTCATGGCCAAGGGTTTCCAATTGGGAGTTTTCGTTGGCTTCTTGAATTATGGCTTCAATGACTGCATCCTTGTCCTGCGCCAACATCGATAGACTGGATGCAAGGAACATGGCAAATAAAAGGGAGGTTTTTTTGATCATGGTTTCTAGTTTGCCCTAAAAATAGGACAAATAGAGAAACCAATACGTTTGGTTACGGGGTTTAAATGGGTAAATTATCCAGAAAAGGATTATGCAACTTTTTGAAGAAGATCAAAGCAAGGACACTTTTTGCAGCGCTTTTTTTCGCTTTTCTTGTATTTTTCGCAGCACTTGGATTTTACCTTGCCGGTTGGCGGCAATTCTCTAAGCTTAGCTTTTTTGAGTTTCTTTTTGTCCTTTTTCTTTCCCATGAACAGCAACGAAATAGGATGCGAAAGTAACTATTTTAAATCAATCTAAATAAAATTTAACATTATTGTTTTTGTATTGCTTAAAAATGAAGCGAAACACCCAGAGTGTTGGGTCCAAACGACAGGTTCCAACTCACATTTTTGGGTTTGCGATCATTGTACTTTTCATCGTATTTGGAATCCAAGTATCTGTCTATGGACTCCACAATAAAAATACTCAGCACGGTACTGAAGGCAACATCGGAAACCCAATGGAAGTCATCCATAACCCGGACCAAACCGGGGATCATACCTACCGCATAAAGTCCACCCTTGACCCAAGGGCTTTTAAATTGTTTGGCGATGGCATAAGCATTGCTGAATGCCAACATCGCATGGCCCGAAGGGAAGGAATCGTAATTGTAGACCCTGTCCAGGTGAAGTGGGTCAAATGTACCGGAACTTGCCCCACTTTTAGGTCGAGCCCTACCAATGGTTCGTTTGCTCACTTGCTGTAAAAAACCTCCGGCCGTAGCTGAGGAAATTAGAAGGACACCGGTTCGCCTCAATTTTTCATTTTTGGTAAATAGGCCCGCAAGATAAACACCTCCCGTGAGCATATAGTTGTTTTCGGGGCTGCCATATTCATGGCCATAATCCATAATTACATCTGGGATATCCTGATTAAAACCATTTTTCCATTTATTGAGCCCGTCGTCCACCGTAAACAGAAGCAAAGTACCCCCGGTTAAATATCCAAAATTGGCCCAGTCATCGCCTTTCCAATGGAAGGGGCGGGAATAGGCATAACCCACACTGCCAAACATATTTCCGGCATCGTAGGTAAAATTGTTCCAAAGGTTTTTTTCTTTGTTCTGATGAAGTTCTTGACCCGTCATGCAGATGGTCAATAAAAAGAAGGCGAGGTATTTTAAAAGTTTCATGAGCTTATAAAGCAAAAGTAGTCGTTAAAATTACTCATAAATATCCTGGGCAAGACGAAAAGTGTTCGCATGCGCTTCTACTATTATTTTGATGTCCGGCGAGTAACCGCCACCCATACTGCATTGCAAGGGAATTTTTGCATCGTAACAGGTTTGAAGCACAAAACGGTCACGTTCCTTGCACCCCTCCAATGTCATGGACAGGGTGCCCAGTTTATCCGATTCCAAAACATCCACACCACAGAGATAAAAGATAAAATCAGGCTGAACCTGTTCCAATAATTCCAGCAAGTTTTTTTTTAGAATGGACAGATATTCCTCATCCGTAGTGCCCTTTTCCAAAGGAATGTCAAGGTCAGAGACCTCTTTTTTGAAGGGATAGTTGCCCTTTCCGTGCATGGAAAACGAAAAAACAGAATGGTCTGTCTTAAATATTTCCGCAGTTCCATTGCCTTGGTGAACATCCAAGTCCACAATCAATATCTTTTTGGCTAGTTCATTGTTCAAAAGGTATCGAGCGCCAATCGCTTGATCGTTCAGCATGCAAAAGGCTTCTCCTCTATCCGAATAAGCATGGTGCGTTCCTCCAGCAATGTTCATGGCAATGCCATGTTTTAGCGCAAATCCACATCCCTTTATTGTACCGTCAGCAATGATTCGCTCTCTTAAAACAAGTTCATCACTTAATGGAAAACCAATCTTGCGGACAGCGCTTTTAGAGAGGTTCAAATCCACCAAATCCTTAAAATAAACCTCATCATGTACGGCTAAAATATGATGGTCCTCAGCTAATTCAGGTTCAAAAAAATTATGCTCAGTACAAGTTCCTTCGTGGAGCAGTTGCTGTGGCAACAACTCGTATTTGATCATGGGGAAACGATGTCCTTCAGGCAATGGATGTTTGTAAAGGGGGTGATAGGCTATTTTAAGCATCTTGTTTATGCAATGCTAACTGAATTCGCTTTCGTGGCACATCAACATCCAAAACCTTAACAACCACTTGCTGATGAAGACTTACATGTTCGCTCACATCTTTCACAAAAGAATCGGAAAGGTTGGAAATGTGGATAAGACCACTTTCCTTGATCCCAATATCCACAAAACAACCGAAATTGGTAATGTTGTTGACAATGCCGGGTAGCAATTGACCTTGTCGCAGGTCAGTAATCTCCTTGATGTTTTGGTTAAACGTGAAGACCTTGGCCTTTTCTCTGAGATCTAAGCCCGGTTTTTCCAATTCTTTCAGAATATCCTCCAAGGTGGGCATACCTATGGTGTCGGTACAATAGGATTTTAGGTCGATGCCTTGCAGGGCCGATTTGTTCCCTACGATTTCTTTGAGTGGGACGCCTTGATCCTTGGCCATTTTCGATACCAAACCGTAGCTCTCTGGATGTACGGCGGAATCATCCAAAGGATTATCACCCTTTTTGATGCGTAAAAACCCTGCACTTTGCTCAAAGGCCTTTCCACCTAATCGTGCTACTTTTTTGATCTCCTCCCTATTTTTGAACTTCCCGTTTTCGTTACGGTGGGCAACGATGTTTTCGGCCAATTTGGATCCAATACCGGAAACATAACTTAATAAGGGAACACTCGCCGTGTTAATGTTGACTCCAACGGAGTTTACACAGCTTTCTACTACGGTGTCCAATGATGTTTTCAATTGGGTTTGGTCTACATCATGCTGATACTGCCCCACACCAATGGACTTGGCATCAATTTTCACCAATTCGGCCAAGGGATCGGCCAAACGGCGACCGATGGAAACGGCACCCCTTACCGTAACATCGTAATTTGGGAACTCGTCACGTGCGATTTTGGAAGCCGAATAAATAGATGCTCCAGCTTCGCTCACCACAAACACCTCAATCTCTTTTTTAAATGGAATACGTTTTACCAATTGCTCGGTTTCGCGAGATGCTGTTCCGTTGCCAATGGCAATGGCCTCAATTTTGTAGGCATCCACCAAGGAACTTATCTTTTTGATGGCCCCTGAGCTGTCACGTTGTGGGGGATGGGGATAAATGGTCTCGTTGTGTTTTAAATCGCCCTGCTCGTCCAAACAAACTACTTTGCAGCCCGTTCTAAAACCTGGATCTATGGCCAAAATACGTTTTTCGCCCAAGGGTGCACCAAGGAGCAGCTGTTTCAGGTTTTTAGAAAAAACCTGAATGGCGGAAGCATCCGCTTTTTCCTTAGCGGTTTTTAAAAGTTCGTTGGACAGGGATGGCAACAAAAGTCGTTTGTAGGCGTCCGCTATGGCCAATTCGATTTGTTCGGAACAGGCATTGTTGGATTTGATCAAGCGTCTTTCGATGTTTTGGAGGGCCCTTTCGTTATCTATTTCGATTTTTACCCGGATAAAACCCTCCTTTTCGGCTCGCATGATGGCCAAAAATCGGTGCGAGGGACAGCGGTTCAAGGGTTCGCTCCAATCAAAATAATCCCTGAATTTTTGGGCCTTTTCATCATCCTTTTTGGTCTTGGCCAATTTGGTGGTGATAAGGGCATGGCGTTCCAACTGACCGCGTAGCTGATTTCGGATATCGGTCCGTTCGTTGATCCATTCGGAAATGATGTGCCTGGCCCCTTCAAGAGCATCATCTTCGTTGATGACGTCCTTGTTCAGGTATTTGGAAGCAATGAATTCGATTTCATCGCTCCGTTGCGCCATAATGATCTTGGCCAAAGGTTCCAACCCATTTTTACGTGCGGTCTCCGCCTTGGTCTTTTTGCTCTTTTTGAACGGGAGGTAGAGGTCCTCCAAACTGGTCAAGTCGGTACAGTTCAAAAACTTTGCTTCCAGTTCTGGGGTAAGGGCATCCTGCTCCGAAACTGCTTTAACAATGGCCGCTTTTCTTTTTTCCAGTGCCTCGAACTGGGTTTTGTACTCCACAATGGAACCAATCTGAACTTCATCCAAATTGCCCGTAAGTTCCTTTCGATACCTTGAAATAAAGGGAACGGTACAATCTTGGTTCAAAAGTGCCACGGTGTTCTCCACACTTTTTTCGGAAAGATTGGTGTGGCGGATTATGTAGGGGACAAGTTGCATGCTGTTTATTTAGTTGTTGTCACTTCGAGCGCAGTCGAGAAGTCTTACAATCCAAATTTTTAATGTGGGCCTGGACTCCGCTCGACCGGACAGTTCCTTTGGATATGAATTAACTTATAGCCTCCCCATTATCAACCCCATCCTCATCTGGGTTCATGAAAACGATTTTTCCATCTCTGTTTTCGGTCATCAAAATCATCCCTTCGCTTTCCACTCCCCGCAATTTTATTGGGGCCAAATTGATTAAAACGGTTACTTTTTTGCCCACAATGTCTTCAGGCTTAAAGCTGTTGGCAATTCCGGAGACAATGGTTCGGGTGTCCAAACCTGTGTCCACTTTCAATACCAAGAGTTTGTCGGCCTTTGGCATTTTTTGGGCTTCGATAATAGTTCCCACACGCATATCGAGTTTGGAGAAATCATCATAAGTGATGGTGTCTTTTTGTGGGGCTATTTCATTGTCCATTGCACCTGTGCTCGGCTTAGTCGAAGCATTGGCTTTTTTGGTGGCTTCCAGTTTGTCCAATTGTTGTTGAATTTCCTTATCCTCGATTTTTCGGAAAAGCAGTTCACTTTTGTTGATGGTATGTCCCGCGGGAAGTAATGTTTCAGCTGTGGCAACACTATCCCAATCGATCTCGACTGCGCTCGACCTTACATTTAGAATGCCCTTTAATTTTTCTGAAGTAAACGGCAAAAAGGGTTCGCTAAGCACTGCCAATCCCGTTGCAATCTGAAGTGCCACGTACATAATGGTCTTTACACGTTCCTCATCCGTTTTAATGAGTTTCCAAGGTTCTTCGTCCGCCAAATATTTGTTGCCCAATCGCGCCAAATTCATCAACTGTTGGCCCGCTTCACGGAAACGGTACCGTTCCAGTGATTTGGACAAGATTTCTGGAAATTCCCTCAAGGCTTGCAGGGCCTCTTTATCTACAGTTGTAAGGTCGGCTGGGGCTGGAACCCCACCTCCGTAGTATTTGTGCGTCAACACCGTCACACGGTTCACGAAGTTGCCAAAAATGGCCACCAGTTCGTTATTGTTCCTCGATTGAAAATCTTTCCAAGTAAAGTCGTTGTCCTTGGTCTCTGGTGCGTTCGCGGTCAGAGCATATCGGAGCACATCTTGCATATCGGGGAACTCTTCCAAATACTCGTGCAACCAGACCGCCCAGTTTTTTGAGGTGGATAGTTTGTTCCCTTCAAGGTTCAGAAACTCATTGGCAGGAACATTGTCCGGTAGTACAAAATCGCCATGGGCCTTTAACATGCTCGGGAAGATGATACAGTGGAACACAATATTGTCCTTGCCGATAAAATGTACCAATTTGGTGTCTTTGTTCTTCCAATACGGTTCCCAATCTTTTCCTTCGCGATCGGCCCATTCTTTTGTGGAAGAAATGTAGCCAATAGGCGCATCGAACCACACATAGAGTACTTTTCCCTCGCCGCCCTCTACGGGAACGGGGATGCCCCAGTCCAAGTCACGGGTCACGGCACGCGGTTTCAACCCTTCATCTATCCAAGATTTACATTGACCGTACACATTGGGTTTCCAATCGGCTTTATGGTCTTTAATGATCCATTCCTTCAAAAAATCATCGTATCTATCTAAAGGCAAAAACCAATGTTTGGTCTTTTTTAAGGAGGGAACCGTTCCCGTTATGGTGGATTTTGGATTGATGAGGTCGGTAGCATTCAGCGATGACCCGCAATTTTCGCATTGATCGCCATACGCTTCTTCGTGCCCACATTTGGGGCAAGTTCCGATGACAAACCTGTCTGCCAAAAACTGTTTGGCCTGATCATCGTACAATTGTTCGGTTTCTTCTTCGATAAAATCACCGTGCTCGTACATTTTTTTGAAAAACTCAGAAGCAGTTTCGTGGTGAACTTGTGCCGAGGTCCTGGAATAATTATCAAAGGAAATACCAAAATCAGCAAAGGATTTTTTGATGATGTTGTGGTACTTGTCTATAATTTCCTTTGGGGTGACCCCTTCTTTTTTGGCCTTCATGGAAATGGCCACACCGTGCTCGTCACTGCCGCAGACAAAGGCTACGTCGTTTCCTTTTAACCGTAAATAACGGGTGTAGATGTCCGCAGGAACGTAAACACCGGCCAAGTGCCCAATATGAATGGGGCCGTTGGTGTAAGGCAGTGCTGCAGTAATGGTGTACCTTGAAGGGGATGTATTTTGAGTCATGTATAATTCAAATTAGGCCCAAAAATACTGATTTTAACGGGATAGACATAAAAAAGGAACCTCCGAAAATGTTACCCTATTTGGGGTGGGGGGTGCATTACCGAAGGGCTCCGAAAAATGGACAACAAAGTGCCCCGCTTTTTTAAGAAATCATTACTGATTTGCTCATTTTTTTATCGCCCACAGAAATTCGGTAAATATATTTTCCTGTGGATAAGCTATCGCGTAGTCGCTCCCGAATGTATACCTCCATTCTACCTTCCATGACCATTTCATTGAACAAGGTGCCTACACGCTGCCCCAAAATATTGAAGAGTTCAATATCTACATGTGCAGCTATAGGCATAATCCATTCAATTTTAGGGTTTCTTGGCGATTCAGGAGGGTAAACCGCTGCATGTTCAATGGTATCCAAAATATCAACATTCGGGTCTAGAGGGTCTTGGCTCGGCGGGGTCTCCGGCAATGTAGGTGGGTCGTTGTCCATGGCAATATCATCAAATTCCTCGCCACTGCAGTTGAAGCCTAGATCGATAGCTTGGTAGGGATGGCCCAATAGATGTTGTTCCACGGATTCCCTTGGAACACAGAGCCATTCGGCCAATACGGTTCCGTAAAGGTTCCTAAAGTCCATGGTGTATTCCAAATTGCCGCGATTGTTGGGTTCATCCAGCGAAGGGTGTTCGCCAACAAAGGCACTACCGCTCAATCCTGAACCAAAGAACAGGGTAGGGGCGGCCTTTCCATGATCGGTACCGTTGGAACCATTTTCAAAAATCCTACGGCCAAACTCGGAGAAGGTCATACTTAGTACGTTATCATCTTGCTCTGTGAATGCAAGGTCTTCGTAGAAATTGTTGATGGCCACAGATAGGTTGGACATCAAACGTTCGTGCACGATGGGTTGATTGCCGTGGGTGTCAAAGCCTCCCAAGGAAATCATGTAGACCTTGGTGCCCAAATTCCCTTTGATCAAACGTGCCAAGAGCGCCAATTGCCTTGCAAAGCCATTGTCCTGATACTCTACTTGATTTTGACCTCTCATGTAGGCATCGTGAATCGTACCTGCATACTCGTAGGTCGTATTGGCAACACCACGGAGAAACCTCAATTGGTCGCCATACATACAATCATCAAACGGAGCATTTTCGATATCGTAAAAAGCACCGGTCTCAGCAATCTGTTCCAACTGATCTACATTGTTGGTCACAAATGCATAATTGGTTTCTTCCCCTTGAAAAACCATGTTTGCCAAGTTTCCAATTTGAATGGCAGCAGGGGCAGCCGGCGGATTGATTAGGTAATCGGGGTAAAGTTCTTCAAAATGCCTGCCCATCCAACCAGTGTTCTCTCCAGAGAATCCGGTAGTGGTCAAATCGGTATTGGCAAAAATATCGGAGCCCGTAAAATGGGACAAACTTTGGTTTTCATACCCTACGCCGTGCACGGCCTTAAATTGGCCGTCGCCCCAAAGGGATTCCAAGGCACCCATGTAAGTGGGCACCCCAAAATCGTCGGTAAGTTTTAAGACCTTGCTTTCTGGGATGTAAATGTTGGGCCTTGCATTTGCATACGTATCATATTGTTGGATAGGGATTACGGTACTGAGTCCGTCGTTCCCTCCCGATAGACGGATCAGGATTAAAATATTGTCTGTTTCCGCGGCAGCAACTGCAGCGGTAAGCGGTGAAGGTGAGGAAGCCGAAATTAGATGGCTCCCCAAGAACATGGAACCCGAACCTGCTATGCCCAATGCTTGGACAAAGGAACGTCGGCTCCATTTTTTGTGTTCCAGATCATGGCCCTCGTGTTCTAGGCCTTTGTGGGGAGATGTATCGTGGGTATGGTGATTATCGCACATGGTGGTGGGGTTATTTGAGTTGAAATTCGGGTTCTCTGGATAAATGACGCAACAGGATATACACCTGTGTTGGTGATTCTGCACTCATTTGAAGCATCCATTGGCTTGTTCCTCCGGGAAAATAATCGGGTGAGTAATATTCTTCCGGAACATCGTCAATTTTGAAGGCATCCATAGCTCTTTCAAAATCGGCATCCGTCAATAGGCCCTTTGGTGTAAACTTGTTCACCAAAGCCCTAACCACAATTTCCGGGTTGCTTGTATTGCTATCAGCTGGGCCAACGGCATCCATGGCCAAATTTCTAAATTGTTCTGGTTCGTTTTGAAAAAAACGTTCCAAGAACACTTCTGCGGTTAACCACCTACCTATAATAAAATTGGTATTGATCCATGTTCGGTCACGTTGCCAACCTTCCACTTCAGGCGGTTGAAAAAAGCGTTGCCCAACTAAGGAACAGGCATCGATCATATTTAAAACCGTTCCGTCATCGTAGGTGAAGCCGGTTTCCTTCAATAAATTGAAATAAAGGTCGGCTGGACTTTTTATGATGACACCAATCGCGGTTTCATCAAAAAAGTGCTGGCTTTTGAAAAGTTGACGCAGTACCGGGGCAATCTCAAAACCACTGCCAATGAAGGTATCTGCCAAACCATCAATAATTTGTGGGGCAATTCCCCCATCTTCGTCGGTTGCATCTGGATGGACAAAGAACTCGTACAGTTTTTTGCAGATAAACCATCCAATTTCATCAGGTCTTTGATTGAACAGTATATCAATGACATCATCGTACCCCCAATTACCGGTTTGACCAAATATTGTTTTGTTTTCAGTGTTGAAATCCTCCGGATTAAAGGTAACCTGTGTACAACTCTCCTCACCACGTTCGGTGTATCCGGAGAGTGCCTTAGCGGTTTCAATAATATCTTCTTCTGTGTAGTTATTCCCTTCGCCTAAGGTAAAAAGCTCGTAAAGTTCACGCGCGTAGTTCTCGTTGGGATTGTCCCCTCGGTTTCTGGCACCGTCCAAATAGTAGAGCATGGCACTGGTGAGCCCGACCTCACTGGTGAGGTTCTTAAAATTGCCCAATGCATTCTGCTGCAAGCAAAGAATATAATAATAAAGGAATTGTGGGCAATTATAGGTCTCCAACTGCGTAACAAAGTGGTTGCTCCAAAAGAAGCTCATTCTATCCCTGAGGCTATTGTCCAAAAGTGCGTTGCCGTATGTAGTTGTAAAACCTTCAACTTGTGCACTGCGCAGTTGTCTGGTCAAATCATCATCTTCAGGATAATTGGCACCGGTCCAATCCGCCCATTCAGGAGGAGGTATGGTCGGTAAGCTGAGGGCTTGGTCTACCAAGTTGTCCACGAGGACACTTGCTGATTGCCCCACAGCGGCATTCACGGTTTCTAGGGAGGCACTAAAACCAAGCCTTCGGTACAAGTGGGCAGCACGTAACTCATCTAATGGAGTAGTGTACGGCGCCAAAGTTGAGGAATTACAATTGATAAAGTACTCCATAGCAATGTCTGGCGTTAATTTGTTACATAGTTTGGGGGTAACTATTGCTTATGCTAGTGTTGGATGTGGTTCAATTGAGCCAACAAAGTACAATCTTAACGCACTAAAGTCCATGAACGACCAATTTTTTCGATAAAATGCCTATTTTTTTTTGATTTTTACAAATTGTATGGACGGTCATAACACATTTGAAAAACTGGGAGAGTAATAAGCAGTAGACTTTTTAAAGGCTTCCGGATACGGGATAAGAGCACTTAACTTTAGGTATCCCAATGCCGGGGTATATCTTATTGCGGAGAAAGATGGTTTTTTGGCAAGAGTTGAAGTAAAGTCAATAAATATGGGGTTTTTGGAAGATATTTCCCGTGTCATCACACCTAAAAAGTGAAGCTTTTAACTATGGCGGCCAACCATTACATGGAAGAATTGGATAGTGATTTAGAGGCTAGGTTCGATGCAATTACCGTGGTAAAAAATGCTGATAATTTTGACATTGAGCACTTTGAAAATGCATTCTGCCATTTCTAACCATTTGTTTGTTTTGTAACAATATGTTATTTTTGTTCAAAACCAACTGAATAAATGAAAACAATATCTGCAGTAGTTGAGCATTACATCAAGAAAAAGCCCTTTTTACAAACCGCTTTGGCACAAGGGATTATCAACTTAACCTCTTTATCCAGACAGATAAAACCGGAAATTGCGGAAGAATTGGGTAAAGATGTAAAGGATGGAGCCATTGTAATGGCGCTTAAACGCCTATCCGACGATTTGGAGTTTAGGGCCACCCATAAAATTGTTAAGGTCCTTAAGAATATTGGGGAGATTACGGTACGTTCCAACCTTACCGATTACACATTTTTGGCTTCGGACACCATTTTGCAGCAACAAGCTAGATTGTTGGAAGAGGTCAATGTTAACCAAGATGTATTCTATACTTCATCGCGAGGAGTGAACGAGATCAATATTGTGATCAGTAATATAATGGACGGTGTTGTGGAAAAGTACTTTAAAATGGAACGCTGCACCCAAAAAGCCGAAGGACTTTCCTCAATTACCGTAAAATTGCCCGCAGAGAATGTTTCGGTTCCCGGAATTTATTATTTTATTTTTCAGCGCTTGGCCTGGGAAGGCATTGTGCTTTACGAGGTAATTTCCACCACCAACGAGTTTACTATTTTGGTGAACGATGAACAGGTCGACGTTGCTTTCAAGACCATCAAAGATTTAAAATCACTATAGTCCGGGATTCCTTTTCTTGATCTAAACCAAAACGAAACCTTCTTCGTTGTAGAAAAAGACACTTTTTGCAAAAATGACCATAAGAGGGTTCTTTGTGGTTTATTGGGCCTAATGGTGCTATATTCGTGCTATTTGGCCTATATTTTTATACTCTCCCCCCAAGATCAAACGACAGTCCATTTACCTCATTCCCAAGGATGTGGTTTTCATCATTGAATATTAAAAAAAATTAGTATAAAGTTGGCAAAAAAGCAGCGAGAGCGAAGCAAGGCACCACCTAAAAAAGAACGGCTACTTTTCGGAATCTGACTAAAATACCCTCGGGTTTTTCGGGTGCGATAAATTCATCAACAATCACTACCTTTCTTGTCCAAACCAAACTTCAAAAATGAAAAACACCTTAGTTGCAGCAGCACTTCTTGTTGCATTCACCACAACCTGTACAGTCAACGCTCAAAACATCAATTTCCCACAACGCTACGAAACGTGGAAAGCAGTAGAAAAAGGACAATTTAAGTTGGACCAAGAAGCCTTGGACAAAGCCGTGGAATATGCCAATGCCAATGAATATTCTGGTTCCAGGGATTTGCGGATTGCCATATTGGAAGGCTTCAAACGCGAACCTTTTCATCAAATTCTGGGGCCTACCAAAAAAAGGGGCGGACCTGCTGGAATGATTATGAAAAATGGGTATGTTTTGGCCTCTTGGGGCGACACCAAACGGGTGGATATGACTTTTAGCGTTACCAAAAGCTTTCTTTCTACAGTGGCAGGTGTAGCCGAAGACCAAGGATTGATTGACGACACCAAAGATAAAGTAGGCGACTATATTTGGGATGGCACTTTTGATGGGGAACATAATTCCAAAATAACTTGGGAGCATTTGCTACAACAAAACTCAGATTGGTCGGGGGAACTTTGGGGCGGTAAGGATTGGGCCGACCGCCCGCCCAGCGAAGGTGGTCTGGACGATTGGAAATTCCGTAAACTGAACGCGCCTGGCACAGTAATGGAGTACAACGACGTTCGAGTAAACGTATTGGCCTATTCGCTCACCCATGTGTGGAGAAAACCCTTGCCCATGGTACTCAAAGAGCAACTGATGGACAAAATTGGGGCCACCACTACTTGGCGCTGGTTCGGCTACGAAAATGCTTGGACCGAAGTCGATGGGATGCAAATGAAATCCGTTACGGGTGGGGGACACTCAGGCGCGGGACTTTTTATTTCTACTGAGGACATGGCCCGTTTTGGGGTGTTGTTCCTGAACAATGGAAAGTGGGAGGATCAGCAGATAATCAGTGAAGATTGGATTAAAAAAGCAACCATACCTTCGGTGCCCAATGTAAATTATGGCTATATGTGGTGGCTCAACCAAAAGGGAAGCCGTCATTGGGAGGGTGTTCCCGAACATGTGTTTTACGCCGCTGGATTTGGCGGCAACTTTATTGTGGTGGACCAAAAAAGTGGATTGGTCATCGTGACCCGTTGGTTGGAGCCTTCAAAAATGGGGAAGTTTGTGAAGCAGGTGTATGAGGCTTTGTAATGTCATTCCGTGCGATTGTTGGGCGAAGTCGAAACACGACACGGGATCTCTTGCATATTTGAGATTTATAAAAGACTCTCGTCTCCCTGAACCGCCTGTAAAGGCAGGTTCCAGAATCTCATTATAGATGGATTCTTGCCATCGCAGGAACGATACTTGTACTTGTCATTTCGAACATCCCGATTTTTATCGGGAGTGAGAAATCTCTTTTACCTAGGCGGAAACATCACTAGGTTGGGATGATTTCACGGGCATGAACGGCTCCAAAACCTTCAATGCCTTGTCCACACTCGTAACCCTATCAAAAACCAACAACAATCGAAGTCCGTTTCGGGTTTGTTTTTCCTTGAGCTTTACAAGTTGGGGATGGGTCTGTGCGTATTGCAGTATTTGGGTAAACACGGCACTTTGATAAAAACTGGATTGCTGATCGGCGATAAAGTAACCGATAAACTTGCCCTTTTTCATGATTACCTTTTCCAAGCCAATGTGGGTGGCAATCCATTTAATGCGGACGGAGTTCATCAAATCCACTACGGGTTCGGGCAATTCGCCAAAACGGTCCACCAGCTGGGCCTCAAACTTTTGAAGCCCTTCCTCGTCCTCCACATCGTTCAATTGGGTGTAGAGGTTTAAACGTTCGGTGATGTTGTTGATATAATCATCGGGGAAGAGCAATTCAAAATCCGTGTCCAACTGCATCTCTTTTACATATACTTTTTCCTTGTCGCCCTCTACTTCATCATACAGTTCCTTGAACTCGTTTTCCTTGAGTTCCTCAATGGCTTCGGACAATATTTTTTGATAGGTCTCAAACCCAATTTCGTTGATAAACCCACTTTGTTCACCTCCCAACAAATCACCTGCACCACGAATCTCCAAGTCTTTCATCGCAATGTTGAAACCGCTGCCCAGCTCTGTAAATTGTTCCAGGGCCTCAATGCGTTTTCGGGCTTCCGTGGTCATTACTTCGTAAGGTGGGGTAATGAAATAGCAGAAAGCCTTTTTGTTGCTTCGCCCAACACGCCCACGCATTTGGTGGAGGTCGCTCAAACCAAAATTGTTGGCATTGTGGATAAAAATGGTATTGGCATTGGTCACATCCAACCCGCTTTCTATGATGGTGGTGGAGACCAAAACATCAAACTCCCCGTTCATAAAGGAAAGCATAAGGTTTTCCAGTTTTTTGCCTTCCATTTGTCCGTGTCCAATCCCAATTTTGGCATCTGGCACCAAACGTTGGAGCATTCCGGCCACCTCCTTGATGTTCTCAATGCGATTATGGATAAAGAACACCTGCCCGCCGCGTTGGATTTCGTAGGACACGGCATCACGGATGATTTCTTCGTTCAATCGAATCACATGGCTTTCGATGGGGTAGCGGTTCGGTGGTGGCGTATTGATGACGGATAGGTCGCGAGCGGCCATCAAACTAAACTGTAAGGTTCTTGGGATAGGAGTTGCCGTTAAGGTAAGCACATCCACATTTTCCTTTATGGAACGTAGTTTTTCCTTGACTGAAACACCAAACTTCTGTTCCTCATCCACGATGAGCAAGCCCAAATCCTTGAATTTTACATTTTTGTTGACCAGCTGGTGCGTGCCAATGATGATGTCTACCTTTCCATTTTCCAAATTTTCAAGGGTTTCCCTTTTCTCTTTGGCCGTTCTAAAGCGGTTGAGGTAATCCACTGTTACGGGCATTTCCTTCAATCGTTCCGAAAAAGTACGATGATGTTGGAAAGCCAAAATGGTAGTAGGGACCAAAATAGCCACCTGTTTGCCATTGTCCACAGCCTTGAATGCCGCACGGATGGCCACCTCGGTTTTTCCGAAACCAACATCCCCACAAATAAGTCGGTCCATGGGGCGTTCACTTTCCATGTCCTTCTTAACATCTTGGGTGCTTTTTTCCTGGTCGGGAGTGTCCTCGTACAAGAAAGATGCTTCCAACTCGTGTTGCAGATAGCTGTCGGGAGCGTATTTAAACCCTTTTTCGAGTCTTCGCTTGGCATAAACCTTAATAAGGTCGAAAGCAATTTTTTTGACCCTTGCCTTGGTCTTTTGTTTGAGTTTTTTCCAAGCAGCGGAACCGAGCTTGAATATTTTTGGTGGGGCACCGTCCTTGCCGTTGTATTTGGATATCTTATGAAGCGAATGGATGCTCACGTACAAAATGTCGCGGTCGCCATAGATCAGTTTGATGGCTTCCTGTTTTTTGCCTTCCACATCAATCTTTTGTAGCCCCCCGAACTTGCCGATACCATGATCAATGTGGGTAACATAATCCCCAATTTCCAGTTTGTTGAGTTCCTTGAGCGTGATGGCCTGTTTTTTGGCGTAGCCATTTTTTAGATGGAACTTATGATAGCGTTCAAATATTTGATGGTCGGTATAGCATACCAATTTAAGGTCATCATCCACAAACCCTTTATACAAAGGAAAAATGATGGTCTGGTAGTGAACCGTTTCGTCCACTTCTTCAAAAATATCGTGGAAGCGCTTGGCCTGTTGTTCGGTGGAACAGAAAATGTAATTACTGTAACCCGCATCCCGATTATCATTGAGGTTTTCAATGAGGAGGTCGAACTTTTTGTTGAATGCTGGCTGGGGTTTGGTGTTGAATTGGACAACTGAAGCTGTCATCCCTAGCGCAGTCGAAGGGCTCGAAGTGATAGAAGAAGGACCAATATCGAAACATAAATAATCCTTCAACTGAGCTTTCAGCAAAGCTGAATCCAAAAAAAGCTCCTTCGGTTCTGCATGTTTGATTTCTTGGCTCAACTTGGCAAAACGCTCCTCTGCCTTTTCAAAAAAGGAATCGATACGGTCGTAGATCAAAGAAGGGTTCTTTGCAAAGACCACCGTTTTGGGTGAAATATATTTCAGGAAGCTTTCCCGTACTTCTTCTGTGAACTTGTTTTCCACATTGGGAATAATGGCGATTTTCTTCACCTTGTCCGTGGAAAGTTGCGTTTCCACATCAAAAGTTCGGATACTGTCCACTTCATCGCCAAAAAATTCGATTCGGTAAGGTTCATCATGCGAAAAGGAAAATACATCCACAATACCCCCACGAACGGAAAATTCCCCGGGTTCGGTCACAAAATCCACCCGTTTAAATTGGTATTCAAAAAGCACCTCGTTCAAAAAGTCCAACGAAATCTCATCGCCCAATTTTATTTTTTGGGTGTTCTTGTCAAGCTCCTTTCGGGTAACCACTTTTTCAAAAAGGGCATCGGGGTAGGTGACGATCACCGCAGGTTTTCTTCTGGAGTTGATACGGTTCAAAACCTCGGCGCGTAACAGCACATTGGCATTGTCGGTTTCCTCAATTTGATAAGGTCTGCGGTAACTTCCTGGGTAAAAAAGCACATCTTTTTCACCAATTAGTTGTTCCAAATCATTTAAATGATAAGCTGCTTCCTCTTTGTCGTTCAAAATCAACAGAAATGGTAATTCAGCCGACTTAAAAGCTTCGGAAACTACAAAGGAAAGTGAAGAACCGACAAGTCCCTTTATATTGGTTTTTTGGTTGGCAAAGGACTTCCCGATTGCGCTCGAAGTGGCAGTTTGGGCAATAATCTCCCTCAGTTTCCCAAGTGGGGGAGACTGTTCAAAAAGTTGTGAAATCGGGGTTTTGGTCAATCCAAAAAACTTTGCGGCAAAGATAAACCGCGAAACCTTTTACTAAAAATGTTTTTTTAGATTTCTCAATCGACGCGTTGCATCTCATTTCGAAATGACCGAGTCTTCGTCATACTGAATCCCTGCCTGCCGACCGGTACGGCGTTTCGGCATCTTAATTGTCTTGCTCTTTCTCCTTTTTATTGATAATCCTCTAAATTATTAATACATAGTTACATCCTCTTACAAACATAGGATGACAATTGAACCACGGATGTCATTTCGAGCGCAGTCGAAGGAACAGTCGAGAAACCTCAACCTGGATTCCGTGTCAAGCAAGGAGTCTAAACCTTAATAATACTGTCCTCAACAATGGCATATACCTCGTCACCTTTCTTGGGATTGAGTGCGTGCGTTCCAGTGAATTGACCAAAAGCAGGTAAGATCATTTGGTTGTCGGACTTAAAAAAACAAGGCAGTTTTATGCGATCCCGTCCAAATCCTTTAAGTTTTATAGCAGGGTGAATGTGCCCGCAAAAAGTAAAATGGTCTTTTCGTTCTTCGGGATGATGGGTCAACAAGAAAGCGTCCATGACCAGTTCTGGAAATATCAAGACCTTCAGTTTTTTGAATTTTTCTGGCGCAATGATGTCATGGTTCCCCGTCACAAGCAGAATTTCAGCAGGGGTTTTGGCTACCCAATTCTCGAAGAACTCCCACTCTTTATTTAATGATGAGTGGAACAGATCTCCCAAAAAACAGATTTGAAAGGGCTGAAAATCGGCAACGATTTTATCCAAGAGCAAGAAGTTCTTGTGGATGGCCTTTCTGGGCACGGCAGCCCCAAACTTTCTAAAATGGGATACTTTGCCCAAATGCACATCACTGATCAGCAAGAGTGATTTTTCTATCCAAAACAATCCACCCAAAGGGTGAAGTTGGAATTCTTGATTTTGTATTTGAATGTTTTGTGTCATTTGAGTCTGGAACAACAAATTTAAAGCAATTGTCATTTCGAACCGAGCGGAGCGCGTGTGAGAAACCTCTTTAGGCTTTTGAAATCGAATGGCACTAATTTTCACAAATAGTTCCGTTATCATTTCGAGTTCTATCCAGAGCGTAATTGAAAGAGCAGTCGAGAAATCCCAGTTAGGATTTTAGATTTCCCAATCAATGCATTGCATCTCATTTCGAAATGACCGTGTTGTCTTTATACTGAACATTGCCGGCTGGAGCACGGAATGGCAAATACTTGGACGATTTTTGGCTATTTGGTCAATTTATCCACCATTCTTTTAATTCGGTCTGCTAATTTTTCGTTGGACAGTTTTTCCCTGAGTCTGTCCGTAATTATCGGGAAAGATAGGGGCGTAGGTTGGGAGCATTGTTTCCAAACTATCTCTTGTTGGGCAATGCGTTCCAAGGCCAATCGTAAACGCCCTTCTTCCAGCTGGTGTTCAAAGGTTTCGGTGTAGGCCTGTTGGTAGAGCAGATTATCGTCCTCAAAATCACGGAAAACACCAAAGAGCAGTTCCGAACTGCTTTGTAGGTGTTTCATTTTGACTCCTTTTTCGGGATATCCCGAAAAAACCATTCCACTGATTACGGCGATATCACGAAATTTTCTGCGTGCCATTTCGTTGGAGTTCAAACTTTTTTGAAGGTCGGACAACATGTATTCGGGGGTGAACAAATTGTTGTCCAAAACTTCCCGAATGTTGATTTCCCTATCCGATAGCAATTCAAAACCGTAGTCGTTAAAGGCCAGTGAACAAGTGATCGGTGCAAGTAGGCTGATCCGGTAGGCCAAAAGACTGCTCATTCCCTCGTGGATCGCCCTGCCTTCAAACGGGTAAAACATGTGGTGGTAACCATCACGGGTCTTGAAGGTTTCGATTAAAAACTGATGCGGTCGTGGCACTATGCTTTCTTCCCGCTGCTTGTTGAACATCGGTTGCAATGCTCGAATTTCTTCCGATTGTTCGGAGAATTTCAGTTCAGCGGTGTACAGTTCTTGGCGTAACAGCTCCGACATTTTTGCGGAAAAACTCAATCTTCCACCCATCCAACTGGGTACTTTATTGGTTCTTTTTTTTGAGTTTCGCACATGCACTGCCATTCCTTTTATTCTGATGAATTCCAGATTCCGACCCGCAAAGGTGAATACATCGCCAGGACTCAGTTTGGAGATGAAATATTCTTCAATGCTGCCGATATATCCTCCTTTTTGATAGCGAACGGAGATGGTGGCGTCGCCCACAATGGTTCCAATTTGAAATCGGTGCCGCATGGCAACCGCCCTGCTGTTTACTTTGAATCTTCCATCTTCCTCGATTTCCACCTTTTTGTATTCGTCGTAACTTTTAAGGCTCTGGCTGCCCATCACCAAGAAATTGAGGAGCCATTGCCATTGTTCATCCGTGATGGCTTGGTAGCAAAATGTTTGTTTGATCTCAGGATAAATCCCTTCTGGATAAAACCCATCGGAGACAGCAAGTGTAGTCAAATATTGAATAAGGACATCAAAACTGTTGAGGTAGGGTATTCGGTCTTCCACTGCGCCGTTCCTTACTGCTTTTTGCATGGCCGATGCCTCTACCAGTTCAATGGCGTGGGTGGGCAAAAAATAAATAACGCTTTCCTTGCCGGGTTGGTGACCACTTCGCCCTGCCCGTTGCAAAAAACGGGCCACGCCCTTTGGCCCACCAATCTGCACCACCGTCTCAACGGGAGCAAAATCAACCCCAAGGTCAAGGCTCGATGTGCAGACCACAGCTTTAAGGCTTTCGTTGCGAATGGCCTGCTCCACCCAAAGTCTGGTCTCTTTGTTTATGCTGCCGTGGTGCATGGCCATTTCCCCGGCAAACCCAGGATATTTCTCCAGTATTTTTTGAAACCAGATTTCGCATTGGCTTCGGGTGTTGGTAAAGAGCAAAGTGGTTGTACTATTGTTGATAATGGGCACCACCTGATCCAAAAGATGCAGTCCCAAATGCCCGCGCCATGGAAAAGTTTCCATCTTTTCTGGAATAATACTTTTTACCGTAATTTTTTTGTTGAGCTTGGCCTTGACCAAGACCGAATTGGCAAGTTCTTGAGATGTAGGTCCCAGCAATACTTCGCGTGCTTGTTCCAGATTCCCAATGGTGGCCGATATGCCCCAAATTCGCAATTGTTTGCAGACCGTTTTTAATCGGGACAGCCCCAACTCCATTTGAACACCGCGCTTGGTGCCCAAAAGTTCGTGCCACTCGTCCACCACAATGGCAGAACAGTTTTTGAAGGTTTTACCGTATTCTTTGGATGATAACAACAACTGCAAACTTTCTGGCGTAGTAATCAATAGGTCGGGCATATTGGTACGCATTTTTGCCCGTTCTTTGGCTGAGGTGTCTCCGGTGCGAATCCCTACGGTCATTTGGGTTTCCAAATCCTTGGTAATTCGTTCTGCGGATTGTTTTATTTCTTGCGAAAGTGCGCGTAACGGGGTTATCCAAATAGCTTTCAACCCTTTTTTGTGTTTGGTCTTGTAATCAGGATTATTTTTGATGTAGTTGAGTACAATTGGAAACCAAAGCGCATAGGTTTTTCCACTGCCCGTAGGTGCGTTCAACAAACCATGTTTGCCCTTCAAAAAAGCATTCCAGGTCTCTTTTTGAAACGGGAAGGGTTTCCAATTTTGTTCTTGGAACCAGTTTTCAGCTATATGGAACAATTCTGATTCTTGCAGAGCCGTGGTACTTGAGATTGAAAAATACAAATTTCTTTGCTGGGTTTGTACCCACTTATTTGCGATAAGATTTATATTTGTGCCACAAAATATAAGGTATGCCAATTTTAGATCTTTACGAGCACGGAGACCATAGGAGAAACATGGCCCATTTTGCCACATTGGCAAGTTTGGCAGCTGCCGATGGGGACATTAACCCAAAGGAAATGGCCATTTTGGAAAAGTTTGCCTTTAAACTAAACATTAGTGAAAATGAGTTTAAGGAGGTGATGAAAAAGGAGAATAAGTATCCGATTGAAACTCCGCACAGTGGCGAGAAAAGATTTAAAAGGCTATTTGATTTCTTCCAGATTATTTTCTCGGATCACGATATTGATGATGAAGAGCGCAGAATTGTGGAAAAGTATGCAGTTGGACTAGGTTTTTCTCCAAAAACGGCAGCTCAGATCATTGATAAATCCATCAAAATTTTCAGGGGGGAAATCCCGTTCGAGGATTACCACGAATTGGTTAAAAGGGAAAATTAGGCCTTGGCCATAAACTCTTCTGCTTTTTCCACCATTTTTTTACTACCACAGAAAAAAGGAACCCTTTCGTGCAGTTCGGTGGGCTGTATCTCCATAATGCGCTGAAAGCCATCACTGGCCTTACCATTGGCCTGTTCGGCCAAAAATGCCATGGGGTTGCACTCGTACAATAAACGGAGCTTACCGTTTTGGGACTTACTGCTTCTCGGATACATATATATACCGCCTTTGATCATGTTGCGGTGAAAGTCCGAAACAAGCGACCCGATATATCTCGAAGTATAGGGCCTATCTCCCTCTTCCATTTGGCAATATTTAATGTAATCCTTTACCCCTTGCGGAAAATGGATGTAATTACCTTCATTTACGGAATAAATTTTACCCGTTTCGGGGAATTGCATATCGGGATGGGACAAGTAAAAAGTACCTAGAGCAGGATTCAAAGTAAAGCCATTAACGCCATCACCTGTGGTATAGACCAGCATGGTGGATGTTCCATAAATAATGTACCCCGCGGCAATCTGATGTTTTCCCGGCTGCAAAAAATCCTCCAGGGTAACCGGGGTGCCAACGGGCGTTACCCTTCTGTAAATGGAGAAAATGGTTCCCACCGATACATTTACATCAATGTTGGACGAACCATCCAAAGGATCGATAAGGACAACGTATTTGTTCTGGTGTTGCTTGTCAAAACTATTGATGCTGATAAAATCGTCTTCTTCCTCCGAGGCGATTCCGCAAACAATTTCCCTGTTCTTCAGTGTTTGAATAAACTTTTCGTTGGCGAGAACATCCAGTTTTTGCTGATTCTCCCCTTGAATATTGGTTTCTCCCGCTGCTCCAATAATATCGACCAAACCTGCTTTGTTCACCTCGTGGTTCACTACTTTTGCCGCCAAACGGATACCGTTCAGCAATCTTGACAATTCTCCAGAAGTATATTGAAATGAGTTTTGGTTGGCGATGATAAATTCACCGAGTGTGCGGTGTTGCTTCTCAAACATGGAAAGGCTGTTTTATTTAAGGACAAATATCGGGCATTTTGTGAAACTACAACGTTTTCGTAAGACTTTAATTATGTGATTTTATAACTTTGAGTTTTATTTGTAACAATTATGGAATATACAATCAGAGACGCTCGACCAGAGGATATGGGACAGGTGCTTAACTTGGTTCAGGAATTGGCCGATTTTGAAAAGGAACCGAATGCAGTAGAGATAACCGAGAAAGATTTGGTTGCGCATGGTTTTGGTGACCAAAAAATGTTCCATTGTTTTGTTGCCGATACCCAAGATGGCATTGCGGGAATAGCCTTGGTGTACCCAAGATATTCCACATGGAAAGGTCCCGCGATTCACTTAGAGGATTTGATAGTGTCCGAAAAAATGCGTGGAAGTGGACTGGGAACGGCTTTGCTGGATGAGGTGGTCAAGTATGGGGCCAGTTTGGGCGTAAAGCGCATTTGTTGGGAGGTGTTGGATTGGAATGAACCTGCGATCGAATTTTATGAAAAGAAAGGGGCTAATGTACTGCGCGATTGGGACGTGGTGCAATTGGACGAAGAAGGAATCAAAAATTATATAGAAAGCCTTAACTAGGCCGACTAAATTCTAGAATATAAAATACATGAGGGTATTTAAGTTTGGGGGAGCATCCGTTAAAGATGCAGATGCGATTAAAAATGTGGTCAACGTTTTACGGGAAGTAGGTTACAGCGACACCTTGGTGGTGATTTCCGCAATGGGTAAAATCACAAATGCCATGGAAAAGGTGGTGGAATCCTATTTTAACGATAAAGACGCCGTTCAAGAATCCTTGCAACAAGTAGTGGACTATCACAACAACATATTGTTGGATCTATTCCAAAACCCCAACCATCCGGTTTATGATAAAGTAAAGGTGCTTTTTGAGGAGGTAAAAGGTTTTTTGGCATGGAACAAATCACCCAAATATGCATTTGTTTATGATCAGGTGGTTTGTTATGGCGAATTGTTATCCACTACAATAGTCAGCGCATATTTGAACGAGATAGGTATTTCCAATACCTGGGTGGATGTCCGTACCCTTATCAAAACTGATAGCAGTAACAGGGATGCCCAAGTAAATTGGGAGCGCACACAACAAGAAGTGGTTTCCAAAGTGGATATATCAAAACTGAACATTACCCAAGGTTTCTTGGGTAGCGACGATAACAACTTTACCACCACTTTGGGCAGGGAAGGTTCCGATTATTCCGCGGCAATTTTGGCCTATTGCCTCAACGCCGAATCGGTAACCATTTGGAAGGATGTGCCAGGAGTTTTGAATGCAGACCCCAGAAATTTTGAAAATGCGCAATTGCTGGACCAGATTTCTTACCGGGAAGCCATTGAACTTGCGTTTTATGGAGCTTCTGTAATTCACCCCAAAACCTTGCAACCCCTACAACGCAAGGAAATACCGCTAAAGGTAAAATCTTTTGTGAATCCTAAGGACAAAGGAACGACAGTGGGTAAAGGCAATGGCATAGAACCAAAGGTACCTTGCTTTATCGTGAAGAAGAATCAAGTGTTATTAAAGCTTTCATCCTTGGATTTTTCCTTTATTGTGGAGGACAATATCAGTGAAATCTTCAAGCTGTTCCACGACCATCGGCTCAAAGTTGACCTTATCCAAAATTCCGCCATTAGCTTTTCCGTATGTTTGGACAATAAATTCCGGGGATTACCCCCTTTGTTGGAAGAACTCAAACGAAAATTCAAAGTAGTTTGCCACGAGGATGTATCGCTTTATACCATTCGCCATTTTAACGATGATTCGGTCAAATCCCTTCAAAATGGAAAGTCCGTATTGGTAGAGCAAAGAGGCAAGGAAACGGTTCAATTGGTTGTAAAATAAAAGCTTAGGCTTAATATTTAGGTAAAAAGTGCTCTAGGGTTTATTTTCTATCTTTACACGTACCTAAATACTTTTTCTATGGGCTTGGTTTCTGCTAAAGAGGTCGCGAAAGTCATCCATCTGGACAAATATGGCTTTTTGGGAACATTTGTAGGATGGCTTTTAATGGTAGCCACTAGAATTAGCACCATCAATAGATTTTACGACAAAAACAAAGAGCTTTCTGGTCCAGAATTCCTCGATGCTATTTTGAACCACTACGAAATCGATTTTGAAATTCCGGAGGAGGATATAAAACGATTGCCCAGGTCAGGGCCATACATCACTATTAGCAATCATCCCTTGGGAGGAATCGACGGGGTGTTGTTGCTCAAATTACTATTGAAGGAGCGACCCGATTATAAAATAATCGCAAATTTTTTGTTGCACCGCATAGAACCGTTGAAGCCTTACATAATGCCTGTGAATCCTTTTGAAAACCATAAGGATGCGAAAAGTAGTATTGTTGGTTTCAAAAATGCGCTCCAACATTTACGTGATGGACATCCGCTTGGCATTTTCCCGGCGGGAGAGGTGTCTACGTACCGTGACGGAAAATTGGTGGTGGACCGACCGTGGGAAGAAGCTGCCATAAAACTGATCAGAAAGGCCGAAGTGCCCGTGGTACCTATATATTTCCACGCTCGCAACAGTCGATTGTTTTACCGACTCTCCAAGATAGATGATGTATTCCGAACGGCGAGGCTGCCCTCCGAGCTTACCTCACAGAGCCGAAGGCCCATTAAGGTGCGTATCGGTCAGCCCATATCCGTAAATACCCAGAATGAGGAACAGACTTTGGAGGATTTTGCTGAACTTCTTCGGAAAAAGACCTATTTATTGGCCAATGCTTTTGAAAAGGAACGTTTTATAGACAAGGTTCCCACTTCTCTTAAAATCCCGAAACCACCCCAGAAAATAGCCACGGCGATAGGCGCAGAGGTGTTGGAAGGTGAGATTGATAAATTAAGGGAGAAAGATTGCCGCATGTTGCAAAGCAAGAACTATGAAGTGTTTTTGGCCCAGGCCAAGGATATGCCCTTTTGTTTGAACGAGATTGGACGACAGCGCGAGGTAACTTTCCGGGAAGTGGGAGAGGGTACCAACAATGCCATTGATTTGGACAAGTTTGATTCCTATTACCATCATTTATTCTTATGGGACAACGATAAAAAGACCATAGTTGGTGCTTACCGTATGGGCTTGGGATCGGAAATCTTCAAAAAGTACGGTATTGATGGTTTTTACCTTCAAGATCTTTTCCGATTTGAACCCGAATTATACGGAATGATGGAAAAATCCATCGAAATGGGCAGAGCTTATATTGTAAAAGAGTATCAGCAAAAACCGATGCCCTTGTTCTTGCTCTGGAAAGGAATTGTGCATACGACCTTGAGGCATCCGGAGCACCGATATTTGATCGGAGGAGTAAGTATCAGTAACCAGTTCTCCAATTTTTCAAAATCGTTGATGATCGAGTTTATGAAATCGAACTATTGGGATCCTTATGTAGCACAATATATCCGACCCAAAAAAGAGTTCAAGGTAAAACTAAAAGATGCCGATAAGGAGTTTGTGTTTGATGAGACACAGGCCGACCTGAACAAGTTCGACAAACTGATCAGCGAAGTGGAGCCAGGCAGTTTACGATTGCCTGTTCTGATTAAAAAATACATTAAGCAAAATGCCAAAGTGGTGGCATTTAATGTGGACCCATTGTTCAATAATTCGGTGGATGGGTTAATGTATATCCGTATTGCAGACCTTCCAGAAAGTACCGTAAAGCCTGTTATGGAAGAATTTCAGGCCGAGTTGGAGCGTAAAGTGGCCGAGGGCAATGGAACTATGGAAGAAGATTAATCCATTCCAACTTTGTTGCTACGTCTTTCAAACAATAAATTATCCTTCCAAACCCCGTGGATTTTGCCCACACGTTCCCGTTTTCCAATATAGCGGAAACCAGCCTTTTCATGTAATTTGATGCTGGCCGTGTTTTCTGGAAATATGCCCGATTGAATGGTCCAAAAACCGGCCTTTTCACTTTCTTCGATCAAATGTTGCATTAGTAGTCTGCCAACGCCCATACCACGACTTTTATCGGCAATGTAAACGCTGACTTCCCCAACGCCACCATAGACACATCGGCTGGAAACTGGAGAAAGCGCAGCCCATCCCATAATTTCCCCATCTTTTTCAGCAATCAAACGGCACTCTTTTGTATGTGCTTTGTCCCAATGCTCATAAGTGGGGGGCTCGGTTTCAAAAGTGGCAAGGCCCGTGGCGATTCCTTCGGAATAAATTGTTGAGACATCTTCCCAATCCGATGCCTTCATTGTTCTGATAATCATAGCTGATTTATTGATTGCAATATTACGATGAATAAGAGTATAAAAAAGCTATCTAAAATTTGATTTTCGTCAACCTAAACTTGTTTCAGGTCCTCATGATACTTTGTTAGTCCGTACGATGGGATTCTGGAATGAACTGAGAATGACGTTTTAATAGCATTTTGGACAGCCTTTGTCAATTATAGTTATAGACTCTTAAACCACTTTTGGAAGTGTTCCCCAACTAGGAAAACAGGTTTTTGAGTTCCATTGATAGCGCCAATCAGGCTTATTATCCACAAAATAAATGGGAAAATCCAAGCTATAAGATTGATTACGGGTATAATGCCCAGAACTAAACCAAGTAAACCGATCCCAAGGACTTGCCTTACATAAAAAGAACCGACCTCCGTTTTGTTGCTACTGTTCATTATTATTGCAATAATCCATCCAATAATTGTTAAATGGGCAATAATTGCCACCGTTTTGCCGCTTTCAGGGTTTTTGGGGTCAAAGGCTTCTTTTACATCCTCCTGAAAATCCTTGGCTGCTTCTTCGGCTTTGTCGCCGATGTCTTTTTTCTCTTCTTCTGACATGTTTAAAAGTGTTGGTTAATTAACTTTAAAAGTAGGAAATTATTCAATACCTAAAGAAAGGCTTTGTCAATAGGTTCCCAAAGTTCCAATTTATTACCTTCGGGGTCTAGAATCCAACCAAATTTCCCATATTCATATTCTTCGATTTCGCCGATAACAGTAACCCCTTCTTTTTTCAAAACTTCGAGTAGTTCTACCAAGTTTTCCACTCTAAAATTCATCATAAATTGCTTTTCACTTGGTTTAAAATATTCCGTTCTTTCATCCATCGGACTCCATTGGGTAGAGCAATCATTGCCTTGTTTATCCTTCCACCAAAATGTGCAGCCGTATTGGTCGGTGTTGAGCCCCAAATGGTTTTTATACCATTCCTTGATTTTGTTCGGGTCTTTGCTTTTAAAGAAAAACCCTCCCAGTCCCGTTACTCTATTTTTCATGATCTTTTGATGTTTTGTCCGTACAGGGCAATCCAATCTTGCGGTGTCATTTTTTGACAAAGTTTGGCAATCAACGCATAAGGTATTTTATTGATGTTCTTGAATCGAATACAGCTTTTGCCCATATCCAGTTTTGTGTTCACGTGCTTGGGATATTCGGCAACAAACCAATCCAACAATGCTTTGTTTGAATAAATCCCCATGTGATAAAGTGCCACAAAGTTTTTCTGAGAAGCGATATTGATAAAGGGAAGGGACTGTTTTGGGGCGCAATGGTACCCAGCCGGATACAAGGAGTGCGGTACTACAAAACCGATTATTTTGTAATTGATACATTCCTCGAAACCTTCTGGCAAATTGCTTTTTACGGTTTCCCGAAGTTTGGAAACAGCTGCTTTGCGTTCCTCGGGCAACTTTTCGATGTATTCGTCCGGTGTTTTGGCATTTATGGTCATATCTGGTCAAATTTAAGGATGGCCAGGGCCAAAAGTAGGATGGGCAAGGGTTAGAAAGTTAACAAAATCTTTCTTTGACTTTGTCAACGATGGTCTGGGCCAACTTTTCCTTACTCTCTACCGTCCAACCAGCTACGTGCGGAGTGAGCAGCACATTCTTGGCTTTGCGTAGGTATTTAAAGGCTTTGGGCTTTTGCACGAACATGTTCTCGAAGGATTTTTTCTCGTATTCCAATACGTCCAGTCCTGCACCGAGTACTTTTCCAGATTTTAAGCCTTTCACTAAATCCTTGGTCACCACACATTTGCCACGGGCGGTGTTCAACAACCAAAAAGGTTTATGGAAGCCCTTGATGAATTCCGTATTCACCATAGCTATGGTTTGTTCGGTCTCGGGAACGTGCAAACTGATGACATCTGAGCGCTGTTGAAATTCCATAATCCCAACCTGGCGGGCATTTTCGTCCCCAACGCCTCCGACAATATCGTAACAAATGACCTCTACATCAAAACCGCGTAGTTTTTTGGCGAAGGCCTTGCCCATGTTCCCATAGCCAATAATGCCCACGGTTTTGCCATCCAGTTCCACACCACGGTTGGCTTCGCGTTTCCACTTTCCTTTTTTTACCTGACGGTTGGCCTTGCACATATTGTTCATAAGGGAGAGCAACATGCCCAAAGTATGTTCGCCTACGGCATTTCGGTTTCCTTCCGGGGCCGATGCAAGAAATACTTCTTTGAACTTGGCGTGTTCCACATCAATATTTTCCAATCCGGCGCCCACTCTTCCAATGAATTTTAGATTGGTGGCCTTGTCCAAAAACTGTTGGTCTATGGTAAACCTGCTTCGGATAATGATTCCATCGTACAGGTGGATTTTTTCTTCTACTTGCTCTTTGGTGGAAGTATAATCTTCGTGATTTTCGAACCCAAGCTCGGCAAACTGTTCGAGGAGCAACGGGTGATTGGTATCGAGGTGGAGAACTTTCATGGGGGCAAATATACAACTCCTAGATTTTTGGGTAGTGGGTCTGTGTTTTTTCGTGTTGGACTTTTCCGGTATGCGCCGTACCCATCTTTTCAAAAAGAAGTACATGTACCTCTTCGCCTTCTTTGGTCATGGGATTGTGTTCCACGCCTTTGGGAACCACGATGATTTCTCCTTCCTTCACCACTTCGGTTCTATCGCGAAATTGCATATACAGTGTTCCCTTTATTACTTGGAACAGTTCATCTTCGTTTTCGTGGGCATGCCAAACAAATTCACCTTGGAGTTTTGCCAACAGCACTTGCATGTCGTCCACTACGGCAATTTGATGGGGGTGCCATTGTTCGGTAAACTCAGCGTGTTTTTCTTTTAGGTTGATGGGTTTCATTCTTTGGATTTATATCCCCAAAATCACTTTTGCTATCCAAAAATAAATCAGTATTCCAAAAATATCATTGCTTGTAGTGATAAACGGGCCCGTGGCAATGGCGGGATCAATATTTCTTTTGTGAAGGAACAGCGGGATAAATGTACCGATGAACCCTGCTACCACAATTACCACGATCAAGGAAAGTGAAATGGCCAATGCCGTGGCAAAGGCACCTTTCCAAATCCAAGTGAAGAGCAAAAGCAAAATAGCTAAAATAAATCCATTCAAGAGTGCCAATAGCATTTCTTTTAGCAGATGGTTCCGAACGCTTCCCTTTAAATCGTCGTTGGCCAAGCCTTGTACTACAATGGCACTGGATTGTACGCCCACGTTGCCTGCCATGGCCGCGATCAATGGGGTAAAAAAGAACAAAACGGCGTGCTTGGAGATCATATCCTCAAAAGTGCCCATAATGGCCGCAGCACCAAGTCCGCCCAAAAGGCCTAAGGTCAACCAAGGGAGTCGAGCACGGGTCAATATCCAAATGCTATCGCTTACTTCCACATCTTGTGATATACCAGCCGCCATTTGGTAATCTTTGTCCGCTTCTTCACGGATTACATCCACAATATCATCAATGGTGATCCGTCCCACCAATCGGCCGATCTCATCTACCACTGGAATGGCCTCCAAATCGTATTTGGACATAATCTTGGCAACTTCTTCGCCTTTTTCGTTTACGTTTACGGCATCTACCTTGGAAATGTAAACATCCTTGATGTGCGTTTTGGTCGAGGCGGTAAGCAAGTCTTTTAAGGAAAGCCTTCCTTTTAATTTGCCCTCATCATCCACCACATAAATGGAATGTACCCGGGTTACGTTTTCCGCCTGTGCACGCATTTCCTTCACACAAGTGGTTACCGTCCAATTTTCGTTGACCTTGACCAACTCCTTCGCCATAAGACCACCTGCGGAATCCTCTTCGTACCGTAAAAGATCCACAATGTCCTTGGCGTGCTCCCTATCTTTTATTTCTGAGATGACTTCTTGAACAAGCTCCTTTGGAAGCTCGTTGATGATATCCGCGGCATCATCCGTATCCAGTTCGGAAAGCTCTCCTGCAATTTCCTTGGCGGTAAGGTTTTTAAGTACGGCCTCACGGATATCCTCGTGCATTTCTGCAAGGATGTCCGAAGTTTTTTCGCTGTCCAGGAGCTTGATCAGATAAGTTGCCTCCTCAACCTCCAGTTCGTCCGCTATCTCGGCAATATCCGCATAGTGGAACTCCTTCATCATGATCTGAAGCTCGGCGTCCTTGCCATCGGCAATCAGTTGCCTGATTTCTTCTAAAAGTTCGTCTGTGAGTTTAAACGGGGTCATTGGCTATCTTTTGAGTCAACGCTACAAAGTCAGCTACACTCAGCTGTTCTGGGCGCTGGTCAAAGATAGTATCTTCTTTTAGATTATCGGAAAGGTTGAAGGTTTTAAGACTGTTACGTATGGTTTTACGTCTTTGGTTAAAGGACGTTTTGACCACTTTAAAGAAAAGGCGTTCATCGCAGGGCAAGGTCAGTTCTTTTTTTCGGGTGAGGCGCAAAACGCCTGAATCCACCTTTGGTGGAGGGTCGAAAACGCTTGGTGGAACGGTGAACAAATATTCAGCATCGTAATAGGCCTGGACAAAAACCGAAAGTATTCCGTAGGTTTTGCTTCCAGGTCCTTCGCAGATACGTTTGGCCACCTCTTTTTGGAACATTCCCGAAAACTCTGGGACTTGTTCCCGCATTTCCAGCATTTTAAAAACTATCTGGCTGGAAATGTTGTATGGAAAGTTGCCCGTTATGGCAAACTGTTCGTCTCCGTAAAGTTGGGTTAGGTCAAACTTGAGGAAGTCAGCTTCAATAATGTTGAGGCGATTGTTGTTCTTTAAGATATCGGCATGTTCCAAAGGAAAGCTCTGGTTGAGGTAAACAATGGACTCTTCGTCCAAATCCATGGCTACCAAGTCCAAATCCCGTTTCAGCAAATGCTTGGTAAGCACTCCCATTCCAGGGCCAATTTCGATAACATTGGAGTATCCGTCCAACGAAAGGGTCTGAGCTATTTTTTCGGCCACAGATTCGTCCTTAAGGAAATGCTGGCCCAAATGTTTTTTTGCCTTTACCGCACCATCTTCCTGCTCATATTTGTTTTTGTGAGAGGGGCCGTTGGAGTACTTCTTCTTTTTCTTTTTGGACACAGATGGTTTTTTTGCAAGTTAGTTGGAATTTTCGATATAGATCCAAGCTTCGTCACCAGATTCCAAGGGGAATTTTTCCCGTTTGTAAGCACTGGTCTCGTAAATATCTGCTTTTTCAAGGTCCGCATCGTTAACCCCATAGGCCATTCCCGCTGCTTTATCTTCAGGGTTCTTTGTGTTGACAACCAGAGGGTAACGACCATAAACAGCATTTTCCAGTTTTTTAAAACCAAGGGCTGTATCGGGCTTTCCAGTCAGCAAGCGACCAAAAATGTGCTCCTGCACTTGCGGGTCTTGAAGCGTTCCGTAGGAAAACAGATACTCCAAAGACTAAGGTATTTGTTGACTGATGACTTCCAATTCCGTTCTAAAGGCGACGAATTTATTGGGGAACATTTTTTGGGCATCGCCACGTAAGCGTTCTGCATCCTCTTTGTAATACGCTTCCAATGTATCCCTGTTCTCAGTGGTATATTGTACCGAATAGGTGATACCTCCCATATCTTCTTCCACCAAGACTTTTACCATTTTGGCGTGCGTAAATTTTCCTGTGGCGAGCATATCGGGCAGGTGCTTGTCCTTCATCCAATCCAACCATTGGTCGTGGACACTTTCGTCTATATTGATGGTAACGTTGTATATGAGCATTCGGTTTCTTTTAGTTTAATAAGGGTGAAAATTAGTCTATTTTTTGGGAAATCCTTTTATAAGTTTCCCGCCGGAATTTGTGCTTAACAAATTGTAGAAGGGGGGATGACAATGGGATTAGTTGATCGCATCCCCACGCAACCTTCTAAAACTCTTACGCGCTTGGGGGAAATAATAACTGTCCTGATAATTGTAGATGATTTTTTCGTAATGATTTTTCGCTTTTTCGGGTTCGTTCAGAAAGTTCTCATACAGCTCTCCAAGAGCAAAATGTGCATCATCGGCCAAAATGCCATCAGCATAGAACTCCACTATTTTTTGATAGTTGAACTCGGCACTTTCATAATTTTTCTGTTCAACTTGGATTTTCGCTTGTTTCAGCAAAGCTTCGTCCTCGATTTTTTCCCCTTTATGGTTTTGTAAAATATCTTCAAGGGCGTCTATGGCTTCCTTGTTTTTATTTTGATAGGCCAACAGGTCTGCTCTGGCATATTTTTTAAGGGCGGTTTGGGTGGAATCTTCGAGGGAGTTGTCAGAAATTAAAAGGCTCAACTGCATGGCATCGTTGGCAATAAGCTGGGATGTGGAACTTCTCAGTACTTTAAGTTGAGTGAGCGCCCAATCAAAATCCCCTTTATAAAAACTGGTCTGTGCCACTTTAAAACGGGCATCTTGCCCTAGCACATCGTTCTTCATGCTTTTTTGCACTTGGGTAAATAAGATCAGGGCCTCGTTGAATCTTTGATCGAACACCAGAATATCGCCAAGAGCGAGCTTTATATAGGCCATGGTAATTCGGCCCATTGGCAGCTCCAAACTTTGTTTGAGCATCGCAATAGCAGGCTCGGGCTGCTCTTTTTTGAATGTCAAGAAATTGGCATAGGCAATTTGTAGTTGAAGGGTTCTGCTCTGGTTGCCGTATGTTTCCACCAAGTCCTGAAATTGTTTTTCAACATCTTTCAATACTTTTTCCGTGGGGTTTTCCAAAGCAATGTCAATTAAGCTAAGCTCTGCATTAAGTTTGGTCCGTGGGTTTTCGGTATTGTCCACAATAAATTCGTAGATGGATGTGGCGGTTTCCAAATCCCTATCCTCCAAAGCTATGCTTCCCAGGTTTTCCAGTCTATCTACGGACTGGCCTTCGCTTCGTTTGTAAATGGCTTTTTCTTGGCCAAAGGCACTACTATACTGCTTTTGTTGAACAAAAAGCCAACTTAATAGCTCGTTCCAGAGAATATCGGGCGCTTTTTGTGCATTTTGAAGCAGTACTTTTCGCAACAAGACATTGTTTTCGTCGGATGGGTCTTCGGAGATGAAATCATCAATGTTCCGAAGTACGTTGGAGCGCGATGTTCGTCCTTCCCAGATAAGATTGAGGTAGGATTGGTACATTTTTGCGATGTCGCCCTGCTCACCATAGATGCGCGCCAACTGAAAATCGTAGTTGAGGTCCGGCTTCAGTTCCATCGCTTTTGTGTAGGCCTGGATGGCATAATCCAGCAGCGCATATTTTTGGAACCGATAGCCTACGCTGTACCCATAGTTTGGGTTGTCCTCGATTTTGTTGATGGCCTTATCGTAGTAGGCATTCGCCTTTTCAGCTTCATTTTTTAGCGTGAAATTGTACCCCAATTCAATGTAAAAAGTGGGAAAGGCGTAGCTGTCCTCTATTTTTTGAAGTAAAAATGCCTCGGCATCATCATAACGTTCCAATTGTTGGTAGCAGGCCACCAAGCCTTCGGCATAATCCGTGCGCCTTGGATTGGTCTCCACCAATTTTTCGTAGAACACCATGGCTTTTTCATAATCACCATCCTGAAAGTATTGTTTGGCCAAGAAATCTTCTTGAGCCATTCCAATACAACTGGATAAAATCAATATGAGAAATAAAAGACGTTGCAAAGGCATATTTATGATCTAGTAATAACTAAGGGTATCTTGTCATTTCGAGCATAGTGAGAATCCCATTCCAAATTAAAAATTATAAGATTCCTCGTCGCTCCACTATGTATGGATGACAATTTGTACTCAAAAAATAAAAAACCGTGGATTTCAAATCCATAGTGGTTTATTTCAAATATAACGCAGAAATGTTGGGGATTCTGTTAAGCGAATCCAAATAAATGGCTGAAATGTTTAAGCGATGGTGTCAAAACCGCAATACGGCACCAGTACTTCCGGTATTTTTATGCCTTCCTCGGTCTGATAATTTTCCAAGATTCCCGCCAACACCCTTGGCAAGGCCAAAGCGCTCCCATTCAAGGTGTGGGCCAATTGACTTTTTCCGTTTTCATCCTTATAACGAAGTTTTAAACGGTTGGCCTGAAAGGTTTCAAAATTGGACACGGAACTGATTTCCAACCAGCGGTCCTGTGCCGTGGAAAACACTTCAAAATCAAAAGTAAGGGCAGCGGTAAAGCCTAAATCGCCACCACAAAGACGCAAAATACGGTATGGCAATTTTAATTCGCGCAGTATATTTTTTACGTGTTCCACCATTTCATCCAAGGCTTGATATGAATTGTCGGGGTGTTCCAATCGCACGATTTCCACTTTATCGAACTGGTGCAAACGGTTCAAACCACGAACGTGTGCCCCGTAGCTACCTGCTTCGCGACGGAAACAGGGGGTGTAGCCGGTATATTTGATAGGAAAATCACTCTCTGCCAACAAATCCCCACGGTGCAAGTTGGTCACGGGTACTTCGGCGGTTGGGATAAGGTACAGATTATCGGCCTGTACGTGGTACATTTGGCCTTCTTTGTCGGGCAATTGGCCTGTTCCATAACCGGAGTCTTCGTTGACCATAAGCGGCACTTGCATTTCGGTGTAGCCCGCTTCGGCATTTTTGTCCAGAAAATAAGCGATCAAGGCACGCTGCAAGCGGGCACCTTTTCCTTTGTAAACTGGAAAACCAGCTCCTGTGATTTTTACGCCAAGCTCAAAGTCGATGATGTCGTATTTTTTTGCCAATTCCCAATGCGGAAGTGCTTCTTTGGGCAATGTTGGGATGTCTCCTTCTTTGAAAATCTCTTCATTGTCTTCTTCTGTACTGCCAGCTGGAACGGACTCGTGGGGAACGTTTGGAATCAAATACAATTGCTGCTGCAATTCATCGGCAGTAGTGTTTAGGTCGTCCCCTAATGTTTTTGATGTTTCTTTGAGTCCAGCGGTTTTTTCTTTAAGGACATTGGCTTCTTGTGCCTTTCCTGTTTTAAAAAGCATGCCAATTTCCTTGGAAAGTTTGTTGGATTCGGCCAAGGTAGCGTCCAGTTCGGTTTGGATGGAACGTCTTTTTTCGTCGAGTTCCAACACCTTTGCTATCATAGGTTCAGCATCGACGTTTCGCTTTTTTAAGGCGGCAATGATACCTTCCTTGTTTTCCCTGATATTCTGTATTTGAAGCATAGCCTTGTTTTGAGGCGCAAATTTAATTCAATCTTGAGAAGTGCCCAACTTTATTCCTTGGGAGCGGGCAGAATCCAATCGTTATGGGCAAAATGTTTCCACGTAACACTGGCCAAATCCACTTTGGGATCAATAAATTGTTGATAGGGCCTTTGATTTACCTTGACCTTGTTCTCTGCAAAAACTTGAATGTTTTGGCCTTTTTCGGCATATTCTATTTTTAGGTGCTGTGCAAACTGCCAAATAAAATCGGGATAGCAAGCAACCCGTTGTTGTTGTTTTGTGGTGAGATAATCGTTAAGGTTGATTTTGATCGTGTCTTTGGTCTCTGCGTTCACCACTTTGTACGAGATGCTTCCGCCACGGCTGCGTAGCATCATTCTCCAACTTAACCGATGGCCTTCTTCGGTCCAGAGCACATCACCTTTAAAGAAATGATGGCGCAGGGGCAAAACCAATTGAAACAGGAAGTAGATGCCCAAAACCGTTAAGACTATTTTTTTTGTTTTAGGGATGATGATTTTGGTCTCTGGCAGTATCTTTTTGGTTCTAAGAAAAATGTTTCTGATGGTCTGTGGTTTAAAAAAGAAGACTGTAAACGCAAGTGATAGGTAAGGAAAAATACCTATTTGAAAGACGATGCTGTTGAACAAGTGAAAGAAAATGGACAGCACAAAGGCAATTTTTCGGGTGGGTTTCCAAAGCAGGGCGGGTACAATCAGCAAATCAAAACAAATACCGAAAATCGCTACTATTTTATGTACCCATTTTTGTTGGAGGAGGTCGCCGATCACATAGTAGTCCTTTTTGGAGCCCATCAACACTTCGATCATGCTAAAATCCAACCAATCCGCATACAGTTTGGCCACCGATGCGTAGGTGTACACGATGAAGAGTTGCAGGATGATGGTCCATCGAACCCAGTTGTACATGGTTTGCGAACGTAGATTGGGGATTAATTTTGCATCTAAAGATGCATCTCGGTTGGCGGGAAGAAATGCCATAATGTAGGCGAGCAACATCAGCAAATAATAGTGGTTGTTGTAGGATGTTTTCTGCATCAGATACACCCCTGACCACAATACTGCGAAAGCCAATGCGCTAAAGCGATATTTGAGCCCAAGAGCGATCAAAAGTCCCAAAGTGCCCATTACGGCGAAATAAATGTACATGCCGTTGCCCGGCAAGGGTTGTAACCATTCAAAACCGATAAAGGAAAAGGTGAATTTTGGTTCCACCAAGGTTCTACGCACCCAACCAGTAGCTATGGCGCCATAACATTCCGCGCTGACCAAAAGCCCGTAAAACACTCTGAAAACCACAAGTTGTGCATTGTCAATCTTCCTAAATAGAAATTGGCTCAGCATTTATTTGGAGATTAGACCCAATGAATGGTTTTTGTCCTTCTTTAATTGTTCCTTTAGTTCTTCAACGGAGTTGAACTTATGCTCGTCTCTAATGCGGTGTAACAGATCCACCTGGATTTTTTTGTCGTACAGGTCTCCATCAAAGTCAAAAAAATGGACTTCTATGCTTTTTTTAGAACCATCCACGGTTGGGTTGAAGCCGATGTTCATCATCCCGAAATACTCTTTTCCATCGATGTTGCTTTTTACCACATAGGCACCATTTTTAGGGATGAGTTTGTATGCTTCGGCTATATGGAGATTGGCCGTTGGAAAGCCAAAATCTTTGCCCAAACCTTTGCCTTTTTTTACCGTTCCCGTGAGCATGTAGGCATAGCTGAGGTAGTTGTTGGCGGTTTCCACATCGCCTTTCAAAAGCGCCTTTCTAATTTTTGTGGAACTTACGGAAACATCCTCAATTTCTTGGGCCGGAATCTCTTCCACTTCAAAATTAAAGGTATTGCCAAAGGAAATAAGGTCTTGGATGTTGGCATTTCGATTGCGTCCAAACCTATGGTCGTACCCTATGATGATTCTTTTTGATTTGATATTGTTTACGAGGATATCCCTTACAAAATCTATAGCTGAGAGCCTTGAAAATTGTTTGGTAAAGGGGTGAATAATCAAATAATCCAGCCCCAAAGTTTCCAAAATCTGTTTTTTCTCTTCGAGGGTATTCAACAGTTTTATGTCCACATCTTTTTGCAGAACCATGCGTGGATGGGGGAAAAAAGTGAGCACTGTGGATTTTAACCCCGTGTTTTTGGCATTGTTTGTGAGACGTTCCAATATCTTGCGGTGCCCAAGATGTACACCATCAAAAGTGCCGATAGTTACCACTGTATGGTGCGGAATGTGCTTAAAATCAGAAATGTTATGGATTGTTTCCAACGCAATAAAGAAATAAAAAAAGGCTTACATTTGAAATTATACTATGCCCTAACCGTGTATGAAAGCTAAATTACATTTTGTTTTTTCAATAGCCATATTTTTTAACTGCTTTTGCATTTACGGGCAGCAAGGTTATTGGAAAAGCATTCCCAAACAGTCTGATCTGCGAAGTGCTTCCCTGACAGATATTTCAGGTGCCAAGAAGGTTTTGTCCTTGGATAGGGAAGGTTTTTTAAAGGAAATGAAACCTTTTTCATCAGCAAAAACGAATCGAAAAATTGTTTATCTGCCTAACAACGAAGGGGTTATTGTTCCGTTCCATTTGAAGGAAACCTCTGTGCTGCACCCTGATCTTGCCAAGAAATATCCGAATATCAAATCGTACACGGGGGTGAGCTCCGATGGTAGATATAAAGTGAAGCTAAGTAGTTCGCACAAAGGTATTCAAACTATGTTGGTGGATTTGCAGGACAACAAAACAGCTTTTATGGAGCCGGTTTCCAATAAACCGAATGCCTATGTTTTGTATGATAAAGAGGATGGTCTTTCCTCAAAAATGGATTTTATCTGCGAGACCAGCAAGGATTTATTCGGTACAGGAAGCAAGTCATCGGGCACTACGGCAAAGACCATTGTTCCTTTGGTGGATGATCAAGTGTTGCGTAAATACAGAATTGCGATTTCCGCATCGGGAGAATATACCCAAGAAATGGGCGGCACCATTGCGGATGCCCTAGCGGGAATCAATGCTACACTAACACGGGTTAACGAAGTGTTTGAAACGGATTTGGGCGTTACATTGGAGCTTGTTCCAGACAACGATGAAATCATCTTTACCAATGCGAATACGGATCCTTATGATAGTAGTTTAAATTCGGAGGTACAGTCCACCATAACTTCCTTTATCGGAGAGGAAAATTACGATGTAGGTCATCTTTTTCATAAAGTGAACGAAGGCTTGGATAATGGAAATGCAGGGTTTATTGCTTCAGTTTGTGTGGATAATAGAAAAGGAAGTGCTTTTTCATCAGCATTTAATCCGCAAGGAGATGGATACGATTTGGATTTTGTGGCCCATGAGCTCGGCCATCAATTTGGGGCCAACCATACATGGTCGTTCGAACCCGAAGGAACCGGGGTGCAAGCAGAACCTGCAAGTGGTTCCACAATAATGGGGTATGCGGGAATTGTTGAAGGCAATAATGTAACATCTCAAGGAGACGATTATTTTCATTACAATAGCATTCTTCAGATAGCTACGTACCTCGCGACAACCTCATGTGCGCAAACCGAAGCACTGGTAAATTCGCCGCCAGTACTTACCCCGGTCAATGATTTTACGATTCCAAAGGGGACGGCTTTTGTTCTGGAAGGTATTGCCACCGACCCCGATGTTGGGGATGTACTTACCTATACTTGGGAACAAATTGATGATGGTGTGGTGACAACCTCATCTTTTGGATCCACCAATCCAAGCGGTGCGAATTTTAGATCGGTGCCACCCTCCATGGAGCCCACACGATATTTCCCAAGGCTATCGGAAGTGGCCCAGGGAAATTTAACGCAAACCAACCCCGCTACCGGAAGTGCATGGGAAACCGTTTCCGATATAGAACGAAACCTTAGGTTTGCCTTTACTGTTCGGGACAATGCAGCGGGAGGGGGACAGGTAGTTTCCGATGTATTGGATGTCAAGGTCATTAAGGCCTCCGGTCCTTTTTTGGTTACCTCCCAAGCAGCCGGTGAGGTCTATCAGGCAGGATCGGTCCAAGAAATTACATGGGACGTGGCCAATACCGATGTTGCTCCCATAAACGCCCAGAATGTAGCTATTTTTCTTTCATTGGACGGAGGTTTGACCTATCCGATCACCTTATTGGAAAACACCGTTAATGATGGTTCCGAAGAAGTGCTTTTGCCAGCGGATATTACGGAAACTGCTCGAATTATGGTGAAGGCAAGCGACAATGTATTTTTTGCCGTAAACGCCACTGACTTTACCATTGAACAATCCGAAGTGGTCCTAAATTTTGAAACGTTGGAACATGAAGTTTGTCAACCGGATGATATAGTGATTCCCTTTGTGTACGAAACATACGCCGGATTCAACGAAACCGCTACATTTTCGGCAGATGTGCCAGCGGGTTTATCAGCTAACTTTTCCCCGACGGAGGCCAGTGCCGATCAAACCGCTGTGGACCTGACCTTATCCAATACCAATAGTGTTGCCCCCGGGGTTTACGATATTATTGTAAATGCTACTTCCGCATCGGTGACCAAAAGCGTGGTTGTTACCCTATCGGTACAAGATGGCACTTTTTCCGATGTAGCAATGTTGTCTCCCGCTAATGGTGAAGTCGGAGTTTCTTTGGATACAGAACTCAACTGGGAGGAAGACCCATTGTACTCAAGTTACGATGTGGAAGTGGCAACAGATGCTGGATTTGTTGATGTTGTAGAGTCGGCCAACATACCCTTCACCAATTACAGGGCCACGAATCTGGAGCCGGAAACCGAGTATTTTTGGAGGGTTAGGCCGAACAACGGATGTGGAACAGGAACTTTTGGAACCACTTTCAGTTTTGTTACTGCGCAAGTGGACTGTAAAAATAGGGAACCTAACGATTTGCCGCTTGCCATTTCAGCTTCAGGAACGCCAAGCGTTACCACATCGGTTCTATTTGTAGAAGATTTGCCCATTTCAGATGTGAATGTAAACTTGGAGTTGGACCATACCTATGTGGAGGATTTGATCATTACCCTTACATCCCCGGAGGGAACCGTGGTAACGTTAATTTCGAACACTTGTGGAGAGGCGAATAACATCAACGCGGTTTTTGATGATGATGGGAGCCCCGTAACATGCGGGGATAATCCTGCCATTTCTGGAACGGTAACACCTCTAGGGTCATTGGCATCATTAAAGGGAGAATCCATATTGGGTGAGTGGGTATTGGAAATACAGGATACTGCTGCAAGTGATGGGGGGACCTTGATAGGTTTCTCTTTGGATGTTTGTATAGAAGGGAACTACCGTCCAGATGAGGACGAGGATGGTGTTTTTGATGATGGGGACGACCTTTGTTTGGGAACGCCCAAAGGTGCGGAAGTGGATACCAACGGCTGTGCCGTTTATAGGTTTGCTTCGGATAATTTTGAAATCGAAATTGAAAGTGAAACCTGTAGAAGCAGCAACAATGGATCAATAACGGTAAACCCTTTTGATACCTCCATTACCTATACTGCAGTTTTGGATGGTGCCAATGGTACGGAATCCTTTGATTTTACAAACTCCCAAACCTTTGCCAATTTATCTGCAGGAGAATATTCCCTTTGTATTACAGGAACCAATGGAACGATTAGCTATCAAGAAATATGTTTTGATGCCATGATTACCCAGCCCGATGTGCTGGATATGGATGCGGTGATAGATTCAGGTATTGTGAACGTGGATTTGAATGGGGCTTCATTTTATAATGTCGAGCTCAATGGATTGGTAACACAGACCGAAGCACCCAAAGTTCAACTTGCTTTAAAGGAAGGTGTCAATACATTAAGGGTGTATTCAAACTTGCCATGTCAGGGCATGGTTGAAAAGACACTGTTCTACTCTTCAAGGCCCATTATTTCACCAAACCCGGTAGATGCCGTTACCGAGGTTTATTTGGCGGGCTATGAAGGAGATGTAGGCATACAAATATTTACTGCCAATGGTAGATTGGTTCGAACCGATAACAGAAAGGTTTATGGCAATGATTTACAGTTGGATTTGTCGAACCTCCCCAAAGGAATTTATTATTTGGGTGTTGAAAAAGCGGGGGTAAAAGAAATGTTTAAACTTGTAAAAAGATGATTCGGAATATAATTAGGCTGTCCATAGTGGCTTTGTTGGTTTCTTGTGGGGGAGATGATGGTCCACCACCCGCCCCAAAGGGTGCAGCGTTGGTGTTTCCCGAAGAAAATTCTGAGTGCACTACAGGAACCGATATCAGCGAAACATCCACTCAGGTCACATTTAGGTGGATGGCGTCCGATAATACGGAAAGCTATACATTGAGCGTTGTAAATTTGGACACCAATGTCCCGCAAAATATATCCACCTCATCCACATCCGCAAGTCTTACCATAACTAAGGGAACGCCTTATGCTTGGTCCGTAACGTCTCGGAACTCAGCATCAGATCAAATAGCCTCCAGTGCAACCTGGTTGTTCTATAATGCAGGTGCACAAACCACCTATGCACCTTTTCCTGCGCAATTGGTAAGCCCAACATCGGGCTCTACGGTGCAAAAGGATATTGCAAACGAAGTACTTTTGGAATGGTCCGGTGCAGATGTGGATAACGATATTGAATCTTTTGAAGTGCTCTTTTCGGATACCGATCCACCGACAACATCAGTTGGGCTCACTAATGCAAGCACCATGGAAATACCGGTAGGTGTTGAATCTGGAACTGTTTATTATTGGAGGGTGGTCACAACGGATTTAGAGGGGAATAGTTCCGATTCGGGGGTGTTTGACTTTAAAGTGCTTTAAACTATTTGCCATTGAATTGATTCATGGTGTTTTTTACACCGGCAAACACAAACGAGCGTATAAGATCTGTAGATTTTTTCAGTCGGTCCGGCATGGCTTTTTGCTGTTCGTCGTCCCATTTGCCCAAAACATAATCAACTTGGTTACCTTTGCTAAAATCGGAACCTACACCAAATCTAAAACGGTTGTATTTGGTAGTCTGTAGCACATTTTGAATATCTTTCAGTCCATTATGTCCACCATCACTGCCCTTGCCCTTAAGGCGAATGGAGCCAAAGGGAAGGTTGATGTCATCCGTAACGACGAGAATATTGTCCAGGCTTATATTTTCCTTGTCCATCCAATACTTTACAGCTTTGCCACTTAGGTTCATATAGGTGGATGGTTTTAGGCAGACTACGCTTTTTCCCTTATGCTTAAAGGTGGCCACGGCTCCCAACTTGGCACTTTCAAAAGTAAAGCCTTCTTGCTCGGCCAAATAATCAAGAACCTTGAACCCTATGTTGTGACGGGTTTCATCATATTTGGCTCCAATATTCCCAAGGCCGACAATTAAAAATTTTTTCATAGGGTCAGTTTCTTGCAATAGTTGTCTTGATGTGCCAAAAAGCTGTTTGATAATATTGAGCATCTACTTTGTTCCATTTGTCTAAAAATACAAAAGCATCCCAAATTTTTACCAAGGTAAAAAAGGGATGCTCTTACAAATCTTTCAAGGTGCTATTCTGCAGCTTCGGCTTCAGGGGCCTCGCCACCTTCGGTAGCTTCTCCTTCTACACCTTCTTCATCTTCTTCATCTTCTAGCTCATCATCAACAGAAGTTCTAGAAGCTTTAACCTGAACGATAGCGGTACTATCTGGGTGTAAGAACGTGTAATCGTCGTTTAGAATGGATTCCACGGCAATGGTTTGACCGATTCTCAACTTGGAAATATCAATGGTGATAAAATCGGGAAGTAAATCGGGCAATGCTCTAATGGAGAGCTTTCGCTTTCTAAACAGCAAGCGCCCACCATTTTTCACCCCAGGGGAGTTTCCTTCCAAACGTACCGGGATTCTCATGGTGATTGGTTTGTCTTCGAACAATTGATAGAAATCGATGTGGAGGATGTTGTCCGTTACAGGGTGAAATTGAATGTCCTGTAGTACGGCGGCAAATTTTTCGTCCTCCAATTCAATTACCACGGTGTGCGCATTTGGGGTGTACACCAAGTCTTTGAACGCGATTTCATCTGCTGAAAAATGCACTGGTTTATCCCCTCCGTACAGCACGCAAGGGACCTTTCCAGCATTACGTAAGGCTTTGGTAGAAACCTTGCCCACGCTTTCTCTTTGGGATCCTTTGATTGTAATTGACTTCATTGTTATATATTAAATTGATTTACATTAAAAATTTTGAAGATATTGACGTGTTGTGATGTACCCGGTGCATAACATCTGCAAAAAGGTCGGCACAAGACAATACCTTTATTTTTTCCTTGTCGTGATCAATCGGAATGGAATCGGTAACGATCAGTTCCGATAATTTTGACTCTTCTATTCTTTCGTATGCCTTGCCGGACAACAATCCGTGTGTTGTAACGGCACGTACGCTCTCGGCTCCTCTTTCCATCATCAAATCGGCGGCTTTGGTAAGTGTGCCGGCAGTATCGACCATATCATCCACCAAAACTACGTTTTTGCCCTGAACATCGCCAATAAGTTCCATGTGCGAAATTACATTGGCCTTGGCCCGTTGCTTGTAACAGATCACTACATCACATTCCAAAGCTTTGGAATAGGCGTAAGCCCTTTTGGAACCGCCCATATCGGGGGATGCAATGCACAAATTGTCCAAATTAAGTCCCCTTAAATAGGGTAGGAACAAGGTAGAGGCAAACAAATGGTCCACTGGCTTTTCGAAGAAGCCCTGGATCTGGTCTGCATGCAAGTCCATGGTTATTATCCTTGTTGCGCCAGCGGTCTCCAACATTTTGGCGACCAACTTTGCGGCGATCGGAACGCGTGGCTTGTCCTTTCTATCTTGTCTGGCCCAACCAAAATAGGGCATTACGGCCGTAATGTGCCTGGCGGAAGCTCTTTTGGCAGCATCCAACATCAACAACATTTCCATCAAGTTTTCCGAGCTTGGATTGGTAGAGCCGATGATAAAAATCCTGGCTCCCCGAATGGACTCCTCGAACGATGGCTGGAATTCACCATCGCTATAGCGTGAGAATTGGACTTTTCCCAATTCTGCACCATAAGAAGCAGCGATTTTCTTGCCCAGTTCTACACTTTGGGTGCAAGCAAAAATTTTAGGTTCCGGAACTTGATATGCCATTACAATCTCTTGTTAACTAGCGTTTTAAAGTACTTTTTTGTAAGGAGGTGCAAATTTAAGAATTAATTCGGGTTGCTAAAGGATAAATCAAAGTATTTTTTGGTGATAAATAAAAAATATTTTTTAGCTTTGCACTCGCATTTAAAAAATGTGGTGCCAATGCCTTGGTGGCGGAACTGGTAGACGCGCTGGATTCAAAATCCAAATTTGAGAAGGGAAAAAAAGTATGCCGAAGTGGTGGAATTGGTAGACACGATGGATTCAAAATCCATTGCTCACAAGGCTTGCGGGTTCGATTCCCGCCTTCGGTACTAAAAAAGCTGAGATGAAAATCTCGGCTTTTTTTATGACTTGGTACAACATAGGTACAACATTTTGCTATTTTGAAGGCAACATTTTTATTGATGTTAAATTCTTCTATTTGTTTTTAAACCCTATGAATTTACTATCAGAATAATAAACTTTATCTAATCACGACCTTACTTCTTCGTAAGGGAAGTTTATTATCATACAATATACACGCAAGGTAAACTCGTAAAATACTTCCATCAAAAGACTACGGCATAAAGCCAACGCTTCTTCCCCTACTCATTTATATACTCTATTAAAAACCAAATAAAATCCTGAATATTTCAATTCAATTGTCTTGGGTCATTACAAATATGGTTCATATCATATGGTTTTCGACTCTGGATTACACCATAGACAGTTCTGAGCATTTTATTGGATAC